>JABDPQ010000311.1 GCA_013042695.1 Desulfobacterales bacterium
GGGTTTGTGAACGAGACCGCCAGCAGCCCCCAGATACCAACCACACCATGAACAGATATGGCACCGACGGGATCATCTATCTTGGCTTTGTCGATGAAGACGATAGCAGCAACAACGATCAACCCGCCAATGGCGCCAACAATGGTGGCAAGCAGCGGACTCGGCGTCAGCGGCTCAGCAGTAATGGCCACAAGACCGGCAAGAGCGCCGTTTAATGCCATGGTAAGATCAGCCTTACCAAACCAGGCGCGGGAGAGCAGCATCGCGGCAATAAGACCACCGGCGGCAGCAGTATTGGTGTTAACAAATACCATTGATACTGCATTGGCTTCTTCTATATTACTGATCTTCAGCTCAGAGCCGCCGTTGAAACCGAACCAGCCAAGCCAGAGAATAAAGGTACCCAGGGTTGCCAGCGGCAGGTTGGCACCCGGTATTGCCTTGATACGCCCATCGACATACTTGCCTTTACGGGCGCCAAGGAGCAAGACACCGGCAATGGCTGCTGAAGCACCGCAGAGATGAACCACACCAGATCCGGCGAAATCAAGAAAACCAAGGGCATCAAGAAAACCTCCGCCCCATTTCCAATACCCCTGTACCGGGTAGATAAAACCGGTCAGAACTACGGCAAAGATCAGAAAGGACCAAAGTTTCATGCGCTCAGCAACTGCACCTGAGACGATTGACATGGCAGTTGCCACAAAAACCACCTGGAAGAAGAAGTCGGAAAGACCGGAGTAATAGATTTCCCCGCCGCTCTTCAAGACATCGTCGACCTTATTGTCAGGGCTGAGAAAAAAGCTCAGGCCGGGAATCACACCGTTGGGACCGCCGCCGTACATGATATTGTAGCCAACGACCATGTACATGATGCAGGCAATTGAATAGAGCGCCACGTTTTTGGTCAGGATCTCGACGGTATTTTTGCTTCGTACCAGTCCCGCTTCCAGCATTGAAAAACCGGCCGCCATCCACATGACCAACGCTCCTGACATCAGGAAGTAGAAGGTATCGATGGAGTAGGCCAGGTGAATGACCGTATCTGCGACAGTGACGTCTTCAGCCAGAGCCGGAAAGGCCACGGCCAGGACGGCAAGCAATGCTGCACCGCCCCAATAGGTTCTTGGTTTAATCTTCATGCTTAATTTCACGTTAAATCCTCCTTGTTAAAGTATCATCTCTAAAATATGTCGTGTAAAATACGCCTGAACAACAGGTCCAGAGGGATCCCAGCAAAGGATATGCCAAACATATCAAAAAAAGGCTTAATTGAGAGAATACAGAGAATTACCGCAGACTCGAAGAAGGAGGGCGGGGAATCTCCCCAGACAGAAAATAACAAATTTGTATATATATTTAATTAATATTTACATAAATGTTATAAAATGGGAATTGTGATGCTTAGCATAAGAACAAAAGCGGCAGCAAATCAAGGCAAGGGAACAAAATGACAATTGTTGCAACTAGCTCGAAAAATAGCTCTTCAGCCGTCCAAGGCCCTCTTCGATATCGCTCACGCCAATACCCGAATAGGCAAGGCGCACGTAATGCGCTGTCTCGCCTGGCAGCGGAGTGCCAAAGTGCGCCCTGGAACACATTGATACTCCGGTGCACTCAAGGACAGATTTCAGGAAGTCCTGATACTCACTAAACCCTTTGTTTTCCATAGCTTCGGTTACATCGGGATAGAGGTAGAACGTAGCATTCGGTTTATAGCAGAATACGCCTTCAATGTCATTGAGCATATCTACGCAGAGGTCCCGTCGCCTGCGAAGAACATGCAGAATATGTAACACCTCAGCCTGGTCACCAGTCATGGCCTCCAATGCAGCATACTGAACGAAATGATTCGTGCAAGACTCATCATTTACATTGAGCGTAACGATTACATCAATGATCTGTTTAGGTCCAAACGCAGCTCCCAGCCGCCAGCCTGTCATGGCAAACCGTTTCGAGAATGTATAGAGAATGACACTTCGTTCAATCATACCGGGTTCTGATATGATTGATGCTGATTTGCCATCATAACGCACATCGAAGTAGGCCTCATCCAGCAAAACCATGAGATCATATTTGACCGCAAGTTCAGCGAGTTTTCG
>JABDPQ010000320.1 GCA_013042695.1 Desulfobacterales bacterium
CTGGCAGGAAAGCAATATCAATCTGCTCACTCACGACGATCGCAATGACCCTATAGACGGGTTTCCTCTCATGAAGTCTGTGGAGATTAAAATTACCCCCAAGCAGGACGGCAGCCGCAATCATTGAATAAAGTTCGGTTTTGCGGCAGCTGAATAGTGGTGAAGCGCCAAAACACACGATAGTGATAAAGGCTCAGTAATTGCCTGAAGATCAGCCTGGATATTTCACGAGTCTGGCGGGTTCATGGGCAAGGCATAAAGGTTGAAGCGGTAGGTATTCTACCGTGAACCCTTTATAACCCAGTCCAGGGGCATGGCAGGCTTGCCCGAAGGGTGAAAATAGTACAAAAAGATTTCCTTGATTTATGGTACAAACTGTACCCTCGGTCATATACTCGTATCCAAGCATATCGTTTTGATATTAATTTGATTTTAAATAATCTGTCCTGTTTGTCATGAAATATTCAGGTTCGCCTTATAGGCTGTCAGTTTTGAGGATCAATACCGAACAATCTGATAAAAATTGGTAATTGCTAGAAAATCAAACTCAATAGGGTATACTTGTCGATTGTATTGCCGATTCAATAAATGCCTGAGGTATGCGTTTATTGGTTTTCCTCTCTAAACCCCGAATATATTCTGATGAATAACGGCCGAACACAGAATGCGAAGCTCCTCCCTGCTATTGCGGAGAAGCGTTTTCTGTCAACATCTCGAGTGCCGTATAAGGATATTGTCATCTACCTCTTTATCATGGCCGGCATTGTATATATCGTTCTCCGCGGCGCATCAGAGCAGGGATACCATTGGCAATGGTACAGAATTCCACAATTCTTATACACTCATAAAGACGGCTCCTTTACTTTAGGACCGCTGCTTGAAGGGTTAAAGATTACCCTGCATATCACCTGGATCAGCATGATCCTGACTTATGTTATCGGGTTGGCTACGGCACTTTTGCGGCTGTCAGATTCAATCATCGGGCGGGTCGTTGCCCGCTTGTATCTTGAGGTTGCCAGAAATACCCCGCTTATTGTCCAACTTTTCTTTATTTATTTTGTCGTTGCTCCGGTTTTGGGGATTGATCGTCTGTTTGCAGCCATCCTTGCTCTGAGCCTTTTTGAAGGAGCTTATGCTTCTGAAATCTATCGGTCCGGAATTGTGTCACTCCCCAAGGGTCAGTGGGAAGCGTCCCACAGTTTGGGACTTACCGCCTTTGATACCTACCGTAAAATTATTCTCCCCCAGGCAATCCGAAGAGTCCTGCCGCCTTTAACCAGCCAAACGATTTCTCTGATCAAGGATTCATCACTGGTCAGTGTTATTGCTGTTTATGAAATGACCATGCAGGCAAACGCTATCGTAGCCGAGACTTTTTTAACCTTTGAAGTCTATTTCACCATTGCAGGTATCTATCTTGTAATAACAGTGTTTTTATCCCAGTTGGTGGCGCTGCTGGAGCGAAAATTCAAGGTTCACCACTAATTATCTCTTTATTGAGTGAGGACGCATGGCTGAAAAAAAGTTGGGCGACTATATCATCAATGTAAAGAATATCTTCAAGACCTTTCCAAATGGGGTCAAGGCGCTCTGTGATTTTTCTACCAATATACGCCGGGCAGAGGTTGTTGTTGTTATTGGCCCGTCTGGGTCAGGAAAATCAACATTTCTCAGGTGTCTGAATGGACTCGAAGAAATTGATTCGGGAGAAATCATTTTTGACGGCATCCCACTTGATGACAACAAAAAAAACAGATTGAAGATCCGTCGTGAAATGGGCATGGTGTTTCAATTGTTCAACTTGTTTCCGCACCTGACGGTCCTGCAGAACGTCATGCTTGCCCAGCAGCTCGTCCGAAAAAGCTCGGCACGTGTGGCTAAATCAGTTTCCATGGAACTGCTTGAAAAAGTCGGTATCGATGACAAAGTAGACTCTTATCCGAGCCAGCTCTCAGGTGGTCAGCAGCAGCGGGTTGCCATCGCCCGAGCCCTGGCAATGAAACCCAAGGTAATGCTTTTTGACGAAGCGACAAGCGCCCTGGATCCGGAGATGATCGGTGAAGTGCTTGATGTTATGAAAACATTAGCGAAAGAAGGTATGACCATGATCTGTGTCACGCATGAGCTTGGGTTTGCCCAGGAAGTGAGTGACTGGGTCATATTTATGGATGAAGGAAAGATCATAGAAGGAGGAACGGCTGAACATTTTTTCAACAACCCGCAGGAAGAACGGACAAAACTTTTTCTCAGTCAAATTTTATGAAACATTGCATCCAAAGTGAAAGGAGGTGGTAAATACTGTTGACATCGATTGGTAAGGATTGGAGATTAACAACCACATTATGGGAGAATAATATGAAACCTCGTTTTAGCGGAATTATTATTGCTTTAACTCTGTTGCTGGCATTTATCGTACATCCGGCCTCTGCAGCGTCAGATGTGCAAAAAGATCTTGTCGGCAACAGTACAATAGAAAAGGTTCTCCGCAGCGGAAAACTCAAGGTTGGTATGTCCACCTTTATACCCTGGGCCATGCAGTCCAAAACTGGAGAATGGGTGGGATTTGAAATTGATGTTGCCAAACGTCTGGCTAAAGACATGGGTGTTGAGGTTGAATTTGTTCCGACCAAGTGGGAAGGTTTAATTCCATCACTTCTCACCGGAAAATTCGATCTTGTAATCGCTGGTATGACAGGAACCGCTCAGCGAGCACTGAAAATCAATTTCACCCAACCCTACGACTTTACCGGTACACAGATCTGTATCAACAAGAAATTTGCTGATAAAGTAAAAGAACCGATGGATCTGAATGATGCTCAATACACCGTATTGTCCCGTGTTGGCGTTACCGCTGCTGAAACGGCCAAAAAACTTCTACCTAAGGCCGAGAAAAGATTATTCTCAGACAACGGCTCCATGGTTCAAGAATTGTTGAATGGTAATGCAACGGCAATTATTCAATCGCTGCCGGAACCGGCACAGCTGGTTGCAAAAAACCCCGAAACCCTTGCTCTTCTGCCGGGAACGCTAACAAAAGAGCCTATCAGCATGGGCGTGCGTAAAGGTGATCCTGACACCCTGGCCTATCTCAACAACTGGATTGTGAATGTAAAAGCAGAGGGTTTTCTCGAGGAAAAGGCCGATTACTGGTGGCGAAGCATGGAGTGGACGTCACTTCTTGAATAATAGCTGCTGCCTGAAACAACCTGATCGATGATCAGGGATGTGGTGCTGCTGTGCAGTGCCACATCTTCTTTTTTGCACTGTGTTGGAGACTGCCTGAATAGATGAGTAAGAAATTCCGCCTGACTGTCACTGATTTTGTAGTCGGGTCACTTATGGTGCTCCTGTGTTTGTTTTTTGCCTATCGCATCAAGGTCGGCTTAAACTATAACTGGGCCTGGGATCTGATTCCCCAATTTATCTATCGATTTGATGAGAAGGATGGCGAGTGGGTAGCCGGAATTCTGATGACCGGCTTCTACACGACCCTGCGCTTGAGTTTCTGGGGCATCATTCTGGCTATGGTCTTGGGGGTTTTAAGCGGAATTGCCAAAACCAGCAACATCCTTTTTCTCAGGTGGCTGGCAACAACGTATGTCGAGACAATGCGCAATCTTCCTCCCCTGGTCATTATTTTTATTGCCTATTTCTTTGTTGGCGACCAGTTACTCACTCCATTGGAGATTGATGAGTGGGCCTATTCCCTCTCCCCGACGGGTCAAAATATCTTGTCGGTGCTGTTTGCCAAACCCGGGTACATCACCGCATTTTCCGCCGCACTCATAACACTGGCAATATTTGAGGGTGCCTATATTACAGAAATCGTCAGAGCGGGAATTGAGTCCATCAGCCGAGGACAGTGGGAAGCATCCCATGCTCTGGGACTTACCCGCTACCAGCAGATGCGGCACATCATCCTGCCTCAGACCTTCCAACGCATCATGCCGCCCATGGCCGGGCAATTTATTTCTCTTATCAAGGATTCCTCTATTGTATCGGTTATTTCCATCCAGGAACTTTGTTTTCAGGGCATTGAACTCATGACCAGCACCCTGCATACCATTGAGATCTGGACCGTCGTTACCATAATGTACTTGGCTTTGACTTTGCCGTGTTCATTGCTTGTGGAAAGACTTGAGAACCGTTTGACCCTGAGTCTGAGATAAGGGATCA
>JABDPQ010000324.1 GCA_013042695.1 Desulfobacterales bacterium
GCCCGGGGCCAGTTGCTCCGACGAGCTTTTTTAGCGGCCCATTCTCACAACCGGCCCCGGACTGAGCTCACTTGGGACAAAAAACTTGACCTAGTTGCTAAACATGGAGAATAATAGGAGCAGTTAACGAATCAATTTAACAAGAAAAAACAGGGTTGTTACGTATACAAACTGTCAATCAACGATGTACAGAAATAATCAATAATTTCCTATGTGGGCATTAAACCTTATTGCGGCTACTCGTCCACTGGTTCGCAATAACCAATTTATATCCCAAACGGGATTCCCGAGGTTGTGGATTTGTCTCGGCACGATGGGACTAATTTTTAACGCCAGATTTATCTACGAGCGGATCGAGACAACGTGAGCCCCGATTGTTAAGTTAATCTGTTAGCCACCTGCTGCAGCACCGTTGTCTAATATACGACCAACCCTATAAGAGTCGACAATACTAATTAGCCAAGAAATTATTAAAACAGCCCATGCAACATTGAGGAGTTGAACGTCAGTGCCAGTTGGTTGATTAAATACTAACTCTATAATTGCGGCAACATCTAGTTGAACTTCACCACGTTGGATTTTCTCCCCTATTTGTAACGCCCTCTCCAACATCCTAGAAAGCACTAAATAGAGCGACGCAGATGCAGCACCAGCTAATAATGTACCAATAATATGTTTTTTTAAGAAAAAGTGCCCAGTGCCAGGAAATACAAGAGCGGATAACAGGGCTGCTTTTATTGCTTTACTCATCAGATATCCAACGTTTAAAGTATTCTTATGTTATACAGGTGCGGGAATCCATTGGCAATCTTAACCGTCACGGAAGTGACTTAACTATAGATGATTCCAGGGCATAATAATTGTCGCTGAACAAACCACGTTAGGTCGCTCGAATGGTTAGGTGGACGACCGGTCATTGTTTCCCCGGTACTCTGTTATGGCTAACACGAGGAAGAGTATCAAACACATCGCGGAAATTACGACCCATGTTAACTTTCCGACTTCGCTTTCTATTGGAGTTTTGGTCCAGAAAATCACCTCACCACTCGCAGGCGAAACTCGAATGGATACGGACCATGATAATTAATCTTTTTTCGTTGTTTCTTTCTTGTCGATGCCATGAGTAACACTCCTCGTTGTCACCGAGGATTCCTACGGAATCCTCACTTAGAAAGTGTTACCCCTTTTTCACAAATCTACCTGCTCATTATCTGGTACTTATGACAACATTAATAAAATGACATAAAGCTGATGGGGGTACACCCTCCTATGCGTTGGAAAAATCGTTTTTGTAAATCCATCCCATAGTCCGAGGTCAATTTTCGTTTCATATACCACAGTGATCCATACCAACAAATAGTAGCAATTGTATCAAAAACAGAACAAGATGTTCCTTACCGATTTACCTAATTGAGATTACTAAGGGCAGCGTATATTGTCCCGATGAAGAATATGATCAAAAGCAATCGCTATTCATTGATAGGAGTAGTCCTGGCGTTTGGTGGTGTATTCATGATTTATACTGTCGATGTCGTTATCGGGGTTTTGCTTTTCCCTGTCAGTTGCTACCTGGTATTTTATTTTGGCCCAAGAAAAATGATGGATGAGCAGTACAAAAAGATCAATAAGCCTAAAGAAGGGAATTAAGCATGTGCAGAGTATACCAGCGTGGGAACTCTTGGTGGATTAAGTTTCACAAAAGAGGACAGGACTTTTGGTCTTAGTCCATATTATATTTATTTGTACGGTTCAAATATTATATAAGATATTAGTAATAATATTAATAAACTGTGGGTGACACGATAATTCCTAATCCTGGTGTCGCATGTTCGATTCATGCCGGGGGCATCAATAATACGAGGGGTTATGCAATTTAGTATTTCCCTATTTTTTCTTCTCGCTAAAGAATTTTAGAAAATTTTCTTTTGCCAAAAGATATCTCTTATCCTCGCATTAATGTCGCTGTTGCCTAATACAATGAAAACATTTCATGAACCAGAGGAAAGTACAGGCTTCTTTTTCTACTGATATTTTCAATCAGACGAAGAAAAGATTGCAATTGGACGACCTTGCTTTTACAATGAGCCGCTATGAAGAACTATAATTTATATCCTCGCTATCTTCGTTCTCGTGTTTCGGAAGCATTGGCTGATACGCCTGTGGTACTAATTCATGGGCCACGACAGTGCGGAAAGACGACCCTGGCTCGACTGATCGGCGATGAAGGACAATTTGCCTATTTCACTTTTGATGATGATGTCCAGCTGGCGGCGGCAAAGACAGATCCAGTGGGTTATGTTGCAGACCTGCCAGAGCGGGCAGTGCTTGACGAAGTGCAACGGGTACCTGAGTTGTTCACTTCTTTGAAAGCGGAGGTGGATAATCGGCGGGAGTCCGGCCGGTTCATCCTGACGGGCTCGGCAAATGTGCTTCTGGTGCCCAGGCTGGCTGATTCTCTGGCTGGTCGTATGGAAATTCTACGGCTACACCCTTTGACACAAGCAGAACTTGCCGGGGAGGAATCCAGTTTCCTGTCAAGGTTGTTCAAAGCCGACTTTCAGACAGGGGCATCCGGGCAGCGACTTGGAATGGAGTTGGCGGAGCGGGTGGTGGGAGGAGGTTATCCGGCGGCGCTGTTGCGTACTGCACCTCGGCGGCGGATGGCATGGTATCGTGATTATACCGAAACCTTGATTCAGCGCGATATCCGTGATCTGGCTCGTATAAGTGCTCTGGATGCCTTGCCGCGTCTGTTGGCTCTGGCTGCCGAGCGGACGGCATGTCTGGTGAATATATCCGAACTTGCAGCTCCTTTTCAGGTGAGCCGTCCCACTATTCGAGAATATATGACGCTGCTATCGCGGATTTTTATGCTGGAAGAACTAGCCCCTTGGCACGGCAACCGGATGAAACGTCTCATCAAGACACCCAAGTTGCACATGGGCGATACTGGGCTTGCCTGCACACTCCTTGGCCTGGATGCGGAAATGCTGTGGAGGGATCGTGCTGTTTTCGGACGGCTACTAGAGACATTCATCTATCAAGAGTTGCAACGGCATGCAAGCTGGCATGAGGAGACTATAATTTTCAGCCATTTCCGTGATAAGGACAAAGTCGAAATAGATGTGGTTCTGGAATCCGGAGGTCGTATAGCCGGTGTTGAAGTTAAGGCCACTGCGACGGTAACGAGCAAAGATTTCAAAGGCCTACGTAAACTTCAGGATGTCGTACAGAAAAAATTCGTTGCCGGTGTAGTGTTATATGACGGTGGGTCGATTGTGCCATTTGGGAAGGAACTGTATGCTGTTCCCATATCCTGCCTCTGGGAGACAAACTGATACCCTGCAGCGAACACTTTCTGATTATTGAAATCATATGTATTTCGACGCAGGACATTCTCGGTTTCGTAAAAAACTCGTTTCCTCTATTTGTTGCTAGATCAATATGATCTCTCGCTAAAATTTGGCTAAAGAAAAAGGTAGAAAGTTTAGAATATGGTGTACTAGCAAAGCCATTTCCCGTTTCTTAAACAAAGGGGATAAGATTCAGCGCTGGTAAGGGGCAAAAGTCGACGCTTAAACACTGGATGGTGCATGATTGAGTGGAAAATTAATAGACGATGAAGGAGAAGTTCAAGAATTGACTCCCAAAGATTTCAAAAACATTAAACCTGCAAAAGGGGTGTTGCCCAAGGAACTTCTAAATGTTTTTCCTAAAACCAAATCTCAAAGACCTGATGGTAGCAGACCACAATGAAAACACGAAGAAATGATCCATGTTTCTGCGGCAGCGGCAAGAAATACAAAAAATGCTGTATGATCAGGGCGGAAGGTGATCCCCTCCAGGGTGTAAAAAATGATGTTCACGATCTGCTTGATGGCAGGAGCTTTGACTCAATGGAAGAACTGCAGGCACTGATTGATCGGCATAGTCAGCAAAAAAACAGTGCTTCCATGGAAGAATTTCACGGACTCTCCCCCGACCAGATGCATCGTTTTCTCTACATGCCGTTTGAATCGCCGGAGCTGGTTATTTTTCAGCGAGTATTGCAATCTAAACCGCAAAGCAAAGCGGCCTTTCTTATTTCTATGCTGGTAGAGGAGGTCGGTGAAGCGGGGATAAGGTTGACCGCTAAGAGCAACCTGGGACAGAAATTCTGCCAAAAGGCTAGCAAGACGTACTTCGATCTTTATCCGGAATCTGTAATGTCAGGTCTTTCGGTACGAACAGAAACCAAATTCGAACCTCTGCACACCATACGCCTTACTGCTCTGCTTGCAGGACTTGTGCGGAAATATAAAGGTCGCCTACTCTTAACGAAAAGGTGCGTAAAATCGATGGAACGTAATGGGACGCTGGAGCTCTATCCGCTCCTGATGCATGCCTATATCCACAAATTCAACTGGGGTTACCGGGATGGATACGGTGAAGTCACCTTTATACAGCAATCGTTTCTCTTCACCTTGTACCTGCTTGATAAATACGGAAAAAACTGGAGACCGGCCACTTTCTACAGCGAGAATTTTTTGCGGGCATTTCCCATGATTCTGCGGGAAGTTGAGTCCAAATTTTACGAACCACCGGAAGATACACTTCGAAAAGTTTATATCTTACGTGTTTTGCAGAGATTTGCAGGTTTCTTTGGCTTGGCAGATATCGAGCAGGTTTCTAAAGACCCAATAAACCCGGAGTACCGTGTTCGTGCTACAAGTCTGCTCACTGAAGTGGTGGAGTGGAATTTGTAAAATATAAAATAGCCTGGCAACAAGTCCTTCTTGTCTCACTTGATTGATAATAGTCTGATATTCAATAAACAATAGGGGATAGACAGTTGCTTACAACCATTTGCCAGTCTCATTTCCCATCATTTTTTCTCTTCATGCAGTAGGCAATACCATCTTGAAATACATGTTCAACGGTAAACTTTTCACTGGCAGCAGAATACAACTTCATTGCCATGCTGGCATCATCTCTTTCAACCAGAAAGCTCGCAGCTTTATCGATTATAATAAATAAATCTTCAGTATCCTCTGGCAAATTAACCAAGTCCAGTAGCAAACGCATTGCTTCCTTTGTTCGACCAAGAATATATTCATGGGTACCTATTGTAAGGATGGCCGGTGCATAGTTGGGGTCAATCGCCAGAGCAATGGCTTCGCCGGGAATGGCTGTTGGCTGCATGGGTTGTCCGATGGTATTATAAAAAAGCTGATCTGCTGAGGTGGCATGGTATTCGAAATCTGCAGCCATACGTCGCTCTTCTGCAGAGTACTTTTTATATTTCGACCGAAGTTTTTGCAGTCGTTCGTCATGCTCCAAAAGCCATGCAAATGAATTATGTTGAAAAGAATAGCCAGGATCCAAAGGAGGTTCATCTTTTAGCTTCTTAACAAATAGATTGTCAACCAGTTCTTGCAAAGCAGCATCTTGCGGCAATTCCACCATCTCGATCTCATCATACAGAGAACAGACCTCTTGCCCCTGATGAAATTTTTTCACCTCGATGAGCAACTGACACCCGCTGAAATCGCCGCAATCAAGAAGGTCATCGAGGTAGGGTTCAAATGCTTTGTCGGCTAGGCAAATACCATTCTCAGTTTGTGCAAAAGTGTCGGGGAAAAAGCTGTTGCAGTTTCCACAGATACGCTCGGGTGGCTCAGACATTATTTCTCCGTCTAGAAAACGAATACGATTACAGACAATAGGAAGTATACAAGCCTTTGGAGGTCTTTCGATAGTAAATCGGTCTGAATGACTCCGGGGTTACATTTTTCATACTCCTTACTAACGCGGGCATTCTGTCAATCAGCATTCAGCCCACGTCAGGGTGTTAGCAATCTGCTACTGGGAGGGTGACCCTCAGGCCATTGAATATAACTTCGGGAACCATCATATTCAAGAAAAAGTCATCTTGGAATAATCCTAAAATACGAGGAAACAGGAAGTTTTTTCGCCAAAGAATGGCTAAAGAAAATTATTAGTACTGGAGAAAAAAAGGAAAATACTCTACTAAAGTACATCGTATTTTGTCAATGATTCTAGAAATATGCAAAGATCTCGGAGGATTGACATTTTCCGCAGCAAGGTATTTCTAATCCTGGTGTCGCATGTTCGATTCATGCCGGGGGCACCAATAACTACAGATTTCGCGGGTTAACAGGCCCCAGTTGTTTGTTTTCAACCTCTGTTGACATCCGTGTTTTTTAAAGTTATGATTT
>JABDPQ010000328.1 GCA_013042695.1 Desulfobacterales bacterium
AGTCAACATAGTTTCGTACCACTGTCGTTTCAGCAGACATTGGCGGCATATTTTTTAGTTTCTTAAGCTCTTTGGTTACTTTTTCTTTGGCAATTTTGGGCAGCTTTTTCTTTTTAACCGTCTCTTCGAGCTCAGCTATCTCATCAAGACCGTCTTCACTCTGGCCCATCTCTGACTGGATCTCTTTTACTTTTTCGCTGAGATAATAATTTCTCTGGGTTTTACCCATACGTGTTTTTACACGCGTGTTAATCTCCTTCTCAAGTTCAGCAAGTTCAATCTCTCTATGAAGAACTTCAAGGATTGCCTCGATGCGCTTTTCAAGTGTATCGCATTCAAGAATCTGCTGTTTTTCATCAGCTTTAAGCGGCATATGGGCACAAATCACATCGACGAGCTTCCTGGGATCATCAATGTTGCGAACAGACTTGACTACCTCTTTGGCTATTTTTTTGTTGGTGTTGGCGTATTCCTCGAAGAATTTTCTGAGCTCTCGTTCGTATGCAATTACCTTGCTTGAAACGATAACTTCATCGGGCAGCTCAACCAACTCAACTTGCATGAACTGCTCATGAGGCAAATGAGATACAATTTTTGCTCTGGTTTTCCCTTCAACAAGTGCCTTGATCGTCCCATCAGGCAGCCTGAGTAGTTGCATGACACTGGCAAGAGTTCCTATTTGGTAAATTCCGTCTGGACCAGGATCGTCCATCGCGGCGCTTTTCTGGGTCACCAGAAAAATTTCGGTTCTTTTTTCCATGGCGTCTTCCAGCGCCTGTATGGATTGTTTTCTGCCGACAACAAGCGGGGCGACCATATGAGGAAAAATAACAATGTCCCGCAAAGGCATCAGGGGGTAGAGCTTTGTTTCAACTTTAGATAGTTTCATTTATATTCTCGAAATTCAAATTAATTATCAGGCACTTTTTAATGCATCGTCTGCAGCTGATTTCTGGTACAAAATCACAGGATAGTCACCATTGGTGATAACCTGCTCACTAATAACACATTCCTGAACATCCTTTTTAGAAGGCAGGTCATACATCACGTCAAGCATTGCATTCTCTAAAACTGATCGCAGACCGCGTGCGCCTGATTTTCGCTCAAGTGCTTTGCGTGCTATTGCAACCAACGCTCCTTCGGTAAACCGCAGCTGAATGCTCTCAAATTCAAATAATTTCTGATACTGCTTGGTCAAAGCGTTTTTTGGTTCTCGCAATATACGAACCAAGTCTTCTTCCTCGAGTTCTTCCATGGTTGCAATGACAGGAAGCCTCCCAACCAACTCGGGGATTAAACCAAACTTCAATAAATCTTCGGGCTGTACAGACATCAACAGTTGACTGAGACTTTTTTTTGACTCACTGGTAACTTTTGCCGTCATGCCGATGGATTTGGTGCCGGTGCGGCGTTTAATCACACTGTCGAGCCCCACAAAAGCACCACCGACAATAAAAAGAATATTTGTGGTGTCGATCTTGACGAGATCCTGTTGTGGGTGCTTACGTCCCCCCTTTGGAGGAATTGAGGCAACGGATCCTTCAATAATCTTCAACAATGCCTGCTGTACTCCTTCTCCAGAGACATCACGAGTGAGCGACGGGCTGTCGGATTTTCGGGCGATTTTGTCAATCTCATCAATGTAGATTATTCCTCTTTCTGCTTTTTCTATATCATAATCAGCGGCCTGCAAAAGATTTACCAGGATGTTCTCGACATCCTCTCCCACATAACCTGCTTCGGTAAGAGTCGTCGCGTCGGCAATGCAAAAGGGCACCTGCAGAACCTTCGCGAGTGTTTGTGCAACAAGTGTCTTACCCGAACCGGTTGGGCCAATGAGAATGATATTTGATTTCTGTAATTCAACTTCGTCACTATCATCAGGTGCATCGATCCGCTTATAATGGTTGTGGACCGCAACAGATAAAACTTTTTTGGCATGATCCTGACCAATGACATAGTGGTCTAAATGTTCTTTTATCTCTTTTGGTTTCAGTGATGCAGGGGTAAAATCATCGTCTTTTCCGCTTGCATCGAAGGTCTCATCTTCTTCATGGACAATTTCATTGCACAGCTCAATACATTCATCACAGATATAGACATCAGGACCGGCGATAAGTTTCTCGACATCTTCCTGATTTTTACCGCAAAATGAACATTTGCATTCGGGCTCTCTGGGATCAAAATCACTCATGTCAGCTTTCCTCACTGGAATCGGAACGTTTTATGAGAACTTCGTCTATTATACCATATTTTTTGGCCTCGCTTGCATTCATGAAATTATCACGCTCAGTATCAGCAGCAATTTTCTTAATGGTATGATTTGTATGTTCCGCCAAAATCCGGTTCAAATCTTCGCGCATTCTCAGTATTTCCCGGGCATGAATGTCGATATCCGTTGCTTGTCCCTGAAAGCCACCCATAGGTTGATGAATCATAATCCTCGAGTTTGGCAGTGCATAACGCTTTCCCTTTGCTCCGGCGGCAAGAAGCAGTGCACCCATTGATGACGCCTGCCCCATGCAAAGCGTGGCGATATCACTCTTCACAAATCGCATTGTATCATAAATTGCCAACCCGGCGGTAACTGATCCTCCAGGAGAATTGATATAAAAGGTGATATCTTTATCGGGATCGTCCGCTTCGAGGAATAATAATTGGGCAATGATGACATTCGACACGTCATCGCTGACAGCTGAACCGAGGAAAATTATCCGCTCTTTAAGCAGCCTCGAATAAATATCATACGCCCTTTCGCCTCGCGGGCTTTGTTCAACTACCATTGGTATAAGATTCATTTCGGTTCCCCTGAAAAAAGTCGACTGCAAGAGGCCCACACCCAATGCAGTCGAAATAGTTTATAATTACGTTAAAACTGATATGGAAATAATCAACAGACTAACACTATTTTTCTAGTAATTTAAATGACTGACCGGCTACTCCTGGATCTGCTCATCACTTTTAACAGACGGATCTGAATCCTCTGTTTTATCTTTTTCTAAAGGCGTCTGAACAATGCCTTTATCTTCACCAGTCGGCTCGACAAATGAGGCATGTTCCTTAAGAAAGTTAATTATTTTCTCATTTAGAACTTCATTCATCAATGGAAGAAGGTCATCACGGTTTTGGAAAAATTCCTTAACTTTAGCAACCGACATGTTGTACTGATCGCCTATGCGCTTGAAGGCCCGATCCAGATCTTCATCATTGACCTTGATCTCTTCTGATTCGGCAATTTTCTTGAGAACAAAATCTCCGGTCACACGTTGAATGGCGACGCTCCGGTTATTCTTCACCAACTCTTCACGACTCAGACCTGCTGCCTCCAAATTCATGCCGCTTTTTTCAAGCTGCTGTTCGGTCTGTTTGATCATCTCTTCTACTTCAAACATAACCAATCGCTCGGGAACATCAAACTGGTGTTGTTCCAAAAGTTTCTGCATGATCCGATCGGTCAGCTCACCTTCCACAGCCGAGTCTTTATCTTTCTGAAGTCTTTCGCGAATGGTGTTCTTTAGATCATCAAGTGTCTTGAAATTTTCATTGACATCTTGAGCGAATTCATCGTCAAGCTCCGCCAGTACTCGCTCTTTAACGTCCTTTATACTTACCTTGAACTCAACTTTCTTGCCGGCAAGTATAGGGTTTGGGTGTTTTTCAGGAAACTCTACCTCGTGGGTTGCATTTTCTTCTTTGTTCATACC
>JABDPQ010000336.1 GCA_013042695.1 Desulfobacterales bacterium
TAACAAGCACCCGTTTTCGTTCAGTTTTCATAGTAATAACCGACAATTTTTATTTGAAAAATAAGCAGTTGTGCAGCTGCCACAAGCGCTCACACCCTTTCTGCACTATCACAGGCTTGAATGACCAGGTACCGCCCTGATTCCTATCAATGTCAGGGCAACAAGCGCGCCTAAGCTACCATAACCAACCACAGAGAACTTCAGAAAATGCGTTCGGCTTTACATAATTACCAACGCATCGCAGAAAGAAGCAGGAAAAAACTTCCCCAGACCAGCATGGCGGTTTTTTCCATTCAAAAATCTCAAACGTGATGCTCAATTAAGTCGACGACTTTGAATTTCCTCCCAAAGCAATTTATATGCAAGTTGACCATGTGATTTTCTTCCAGCAGAACCCACTGGACGACGATACATCCCCATTTTCTCTATTTCGGCCATGAATGGCACATAACTTTTCATAAATATAGGATATTTTTTGTATTTTTTCATCACTCCCAGATGCATTTTCTTTCTGCGTTCAACCATCGAGAAAAAAGCCAGAATCTTACGTTTTTCACAATCAACTTTCTTAAACAGTTTGAGCAGTTGATTCAAGGCAAGCACAGATAGTGTGGTAGGGATAACCGGTGTAACCAGGCAATCAGCAGCGATGACGATATTTTCTGAGAGAAGGGTTAAATTGGGTGGGCAATCCAAGATCAGAAAATCGTAATCATCTTTTAACGGAGTCAGCAGATCGACCAAAATTCTTCGAGATCCTTGATTATTTTTACCATGCAGCGCCAGATCAAGGTTCCTGAATGAAAAATGGGCCGGCAATAAATCGAGATTGGGGAAATCTGTTCCCCGTATGTAACGATCATAATCGCCTTGGAGCAGTCGAGATCGATTAAATTTCTTCTTGGCTTTGATGCGATAATAATATGAGGCAGCACCCTGGGAATCCATATCACAAAGTAAAATGCGATGTTCGGATTGCGAGGCAATATAGGCGAGATTAACAGCCGTTGCTGTTTTTCCAACGCCGCCTTTACTGCTGTAAACCGCAATTATTTTCATCTTTTGCCCCTTGCTGAACTCGAACTATTATCTACCGATACCATTGCCTTGAGCAGGTTAATGTTTTTTTCTTTCCTGAAAGCGCCATAGGTCTTTTTAAAACGGGATCGAACATCGATCTGTTTGTCGGCAAGTGCAGATATTGCCGCTCCGAGCGCCGCCGCAAGCCGCATCGTCTGCCGGCTTCTGCTTTTCAACTGATTTAGGGTGGCTCCCAGCATTTCCTGCTGGACGGAGAGATCATTGTAATCACCAAGATTATCCTGCAGTTTCTTCATATATTTCAAAAACAGATCCACATCATCGACATGGTAAAATGACCGGAAGAATTCAAGCAAATATCTAAATTTCTTTCCTTTTATCCTTAGCTGATGAAGCATTACCGGTGGACTGTCTTGATCAATTTTGTCTGCATCCCTCAGAAACGACTTGAAACGTTTTTTAATGATTGCCGTCACGACAGGACGACATTCATGCACTCTGGCGCCTTTGAAAAGTTTTGAGTCTGTATCTTTTAAAAAAGAGTTCCATGTATCTACCAGCTTTTGGTAGCGCTCAGAGGCAAGGTGCGTTTTCAATAGGCCGAGCTCAGTAATTCGCCGCTTTTCCAGATTTTCAAAAAAGACATCTAAGCCATCACGCAGGCTGTCCGGCACAAGACTAAGATATGATTGTTTCTCAAGAAGATAGACATCAATGTCACGCAAGGGACCGGTAACGCTGCCCAACCATTTAAACTCAGCTTGAAACCATGCAGTACGCTCTGCTGGCAAGACGCCCTTCAATAAGGTGAGAAGCGACCTTGTTCGGCGGATACTTATTCTGAAATCATGGAGAAATTCAGAGTCTAGATCACTGCAGACTCCTGGATAATTAACTTCCATTGACTGAACAAGATTCCTGCAGATAGTTGAAACAGCATTTCCAATAGTGATCCGATCATCAAGAGCCACCGAAAATTTCGCACCATAATCCAGCGGTTTTCGCTTGGATATCTCAAAGGCGCGATCAAGTGGACTGATGTTGTTTTCATCGAACTCCAGGCCAATCCTTTCACAGGCTCCAACGACTTTTTGAAATTGTTTTTCATAGCCTCGTATTTCATGAATGGTTAGGACCCCGGGCAGTTCTTTAATACGCTGCAGGTTTGCAGCTGTATCTTTTCTCACAGCAATCCGGACAGTAGTTTTTCGGACTCGGTTCATTACTCTGAATGTCCGAACTGAATAGGTCATCTTCACAAGCGGCAGAAGAGCTCGCATTTCGATACACTTTTTGAGTTTATCTGTAAATGAAGACGATTCGAGATCCCACCAAAAAAATCGAGATGCGCTGCACCCTTTTAGACTGTGGATGACAGGACCACCAAGCTGGCTGAGTTTTAGCTCGTTTTTGGTGGCATAAAATACCATCTTCTGGCGATATAAACGCCAATCAAATGTATCAAAATAGTGCTCTTCACCAGAGTATGTACCCTGTTCTCCAATGTTGAATAGTTTATGTAAAGCAGTAATAATTTCTTCTGGATCCTTTTTTTTGGTGAGCAGATAGTTGTTTTGACGCTGTGGCTTCATATCACGTCCTGTAGTCGGCGTTTATTTTGACATAATCAACCGATAGATCGCAGGTGTAAATTTCCTCACAGCCTGATCCATCTTTTAAATCAATGCAGACGGCAAAACTATTTTCTTTGATGACCTTTGAGGCCGCGCTCTCAGCTTTCTCTCCAAGCCCTCTGCCACTCTTGACAACAACGGTATCACCAAAAGCAATATCGACATCGTCTGGGTTGAATTTAACACCTGATCTCCCCATGGCGGCGACAATTCTGCCCCAATTAGCATCTTCACCAAAAAAAGCGGTTTTAACAAGATTTGAGTTGGCGACGGTTCGGGCCATGGTTTCAGCCTCACCATCTGTTCTTGCCCCGCACACCCTGATCGTAATACACTTGGTTGCTCCCTCTCCGTCCTTGACAATTTTCAGGGCAAGTTCTTTGAAGATGCTTTCGAGAGCATTCTGAAACAACTGGTACTCTTCATAGTTTGGGGTATCGATCCATGGGTTCTTGGCAGCACCATTTGCCATGACCAGTACCATGTCGTTGGTACTCGTATCACCGTCGATTGTTATACGGTTAAAGGTTTGCTCCACGCTCGACTTGAGAGATCGGTTCAGCTCCGTAAAGCTTATCCGAGCATCCGTAATCACAAAAGAGAGCATTGTCGCCATATTCGGCATAATCATGCCTGATCCTTTGGCCATCCCCATAAAACGTACATCTTTACCACCAATTTTCTCAGTTCGGTAAACCGTCTTGGAGACTGTGTCTGTCGTCATTATCGCTTTGGCAACCTGTTCAAAATTGCCAGCAGCCAAACCATCGACCAAAGGTATCATATGATTTTGAAACACTTCAACGTTGAGCTGACTGCCAATAACCCCGGTTGATGCGAGCTGCACCATCTCTTCAGGTATATCCAGGGCCGCCGCTGCTGCTTTACTGATTTCAACGGCCGCTTGCATGCCGTGCTCACCTGTACAGGCATTGGCACTGCCACTGTTTACTAATACTGCCTGGCACCTGCCCTCCTTGAGCCGCTCTATGTCAAGCAGAACCGGAGCCGCTTTTACCTGGTTGGTTGTAAAGACGCCGGCGGCAACTGCTGGGAAATCAGCATAGATAAGTCCTAAATCAAGACGGTTGGCGTATTTAATACCTGCAGCTACTGCCGAAAAGGAAAATCCTTTTATAATCATGTCAAGATCCGTTATAAGCGATACTTTATATATGTTTTCAATTAGTTATTTCTCATCAGCACTCCTATCGGAGTCAATTGCATCACCGTGCCATTATGTCGTTATAAACAAAATGGCTGTTACAGAATTCGAGAGTTTGTTATTGTACTATCAGTAATCGATACGCAAAGAATTATACATACATGATAAATCATAAAAATGAGAACCTGCAATGCCAATTGATTTTACAGCATACATATTTTGTTGCAACGTTAGAAACTTATGACAGCTGAAGAGTATCACTGGACATTTAGTATCGTTCCGACAATCATTCTGCTTGCCGATTTTGCCATCAGGGTCGGTCTTTCCATACGAGTTATTATGCGTAAACGCCCGTATGGAATCACCTTTGCCTGGTTGATTGTTGTCTTGCTGCTCCCTTTTATCGGAGCTGTTATCTATCTGCTCTTTGGAGAGAACCGGCTCTCCGAGAGACGAGCTGCTCGCAGTCGCAATAGCCAGGCTCATTATCAATACTGGCTAAACAGTTTAAAAGAGCGGGCTCCTGTTGCCTGGGAGACGATGAGTG
>JABDPQ010000341.1 GCA_013042695.1 Desulfobacterales bacterium
TCTTTTTGCGCCGGTTCGTGTCAAGGACCGCTGGTTAGTGGATGGCGGACTTGTAGATCCTGTGCCGGTAGGAGTGGCACGAGCTATGGGAGCTGAGGTCATCATTGCAATTGATCTTAACAGCAGAATCGTTTCACGCCGCCAAAAACCCCTTTCAGCAATTGGCAGTATTAACCACAGAAAGCTGGCACCAAAGTTACCTGCCCCTGAAACTCATAGCCGCAATGAACTGATAGGAAAGATGACAGAATTCTACGAGGGTGTCGAAAAGAGTTTAAGATATAAAACAAAAGAATTCCTTCATCGCGATTCAATGACCCCGGATATCATCGAAACCGTAATGACATCTATTAGCATAATGCAGGAGCGTATAACCCGGATCAACTTGGCTGTCGATCAACCAGACATCCTGATCCAGCCCCGCTTGGGAGAGCTGAAGATGATGAATTTCGACCAAGTGGAACACTCTATCGAAGAAGGTTATATTAGTGTCCAAGAAAAACTTGAAGATATCTATCCTCTGCTCACAGAAAAATAATGGAACGATTTCGGTGACTTTACAGGAAAAAAGGTGCTCCTTTTAAGAATTACCTGCGACCATGAGAGAGGAGGATAGCCGCCTACTCAGTTCAATCTGAGGGTGTTCACGAACAACGTGCATTAGTGATTTGTGTGAAGCCAATGAGGCTGTCATTGGTCATGGAGGTAGCATGATGATATTACGCTATAGGATAGTTTGTTCCTAAAGTGCTTATGTTATGTTGTTTTTTTGACATTATGTGCCATGATAATGTGACATTATTCTCATTTTTGGTCAGTAATGAAAGAATTATTGTAGTACTTGTGACACAGCGAGGTCTATGAGAGAGGATTGGAGTACGGTCGTCTACTAAATGTTGTAGGTTAGAAATAGATATTCCGAGGCCTTAAAAATGAAACCAGCCCCAATAAAAGAGATGATCTCTTTCGAAGATTTTGAAAAAATAGATATTAGAGTGGGCACTATCGTGTCTGTTTGTGAGGTGAAAAAATCAAATAAGCTGATGAAGTTGATCGTGGATTTTGGTGATCACACGAGATCAATCCTCGCAGGCATAAAACAAGAACGTCATAACCCAGAAGAAATAGAAGATAAACAAGCTCTTTTTATTATCAATTTGCCTGAAAAAAAGATGGCCGGTGAAATATCACAAGGAATGCTTTTTGATATTGGTTATGCAGATGGCATTACGCCGTGTCTTGCAATACCAGAAGTTCCTGTCCCCAATGGTTCAAGAGCGGGTTGACGGGCATAGATTGTCAGGAAAAGTGTGGCCTTATGTGTTATGGCATCCAGCCGAGGCTTGCCGGAGGACATTTTTCATGATTAAAAATGTTATGTGCAAAAAAGAGGGACATATATGATAAAAGACTCAGAGAACAGAGAGCATAACAGGATAGAAAAAAGGGCCATAGAGGCCTTGGCTCTTGTCCCGGTCATAAAGGCTCTATCACAAAGAATTGGCAGGGATGAAGCTTTAAAGATAATGCGGGAAGTCAATCAGCAAGAAGCATTTCAGCGTGGTCAACAGATGATGAGGCTCAAGGGACAGCAGGGGATAGATGAATTGGTAAATGAGGTAGCCAGTTGGGGAGAAGGAGGAGTTTGGGTAATGGACATTATAGAGCAAACGTCAACAACGTACTTTTTTAACGTGTTGCGCTGTCCCTATTATGAGAAATATAGAGAACTAGGATTGGATGATTTTGGTGTAGAATTATCCTGCTGCCGTGATGAGCCTTTTGCCCGTGGCTTAAATCCCCAGCTCAAGTTAGTGCGGTCTCAAACCATTATGGAAGGCGCTGATTACTGTGATTTTCGGTATCACTTAGATTGCAAATGATACCGAGAATCAGTATAAATGAGGTTGTAAATCCAAGGTGACTTTTTGCTGCAGTCAAGACATGTGTCAATGTGTTACCGCGCCTTCAGCAGCCGAGGAGACAAGTCGGGCGTATTTGCTTAGAACCCCGCTTGAACGATTTATTGGTGGTGGGTGCCAATTCAGACGACGTTTTGCGAGCTCACTATCTGAAATATTTAGATTCAATGCTTCATTTTCCAAATCGATTGTTATAAGGTCATTTTCTGCTATCAAAGCAATGTTTCCCCCAGTCATTGCCTCAGGGGAAATGTGGCCGATCATGATGCCGTGTGTACCCCCTGAAAAGCGACCATCGGTGATCAAGGCAACACTGTCACCTAAACCCGCACCCATTAACGCTGCAGAAGGGGAAAGCATTTCCCGCATGCCAGGCCCGCCTTTTGGCCCCTCATAACGAATGACAATAACATCACCTGGTTTAATCCTGCCATCGAGAATAGCTGACAAGGAGTCCTCTTCCCGTTCGAAAACCCGGGCCACACCAGTCATGGTATGCAATCGTTTGCCGCTTTGTTTGAGCACGCAACCCTCTTCAGCTAGATTGCCGTAAAGGATGCGGATATGCGATCCGGCTGCTGCATAAGGACGTTCAGTGGGGGATATCACCTCCTGATCATTTGGCACGGGTGGCGCATCGGCAATATTATCAGCAATGCTTTTGCCAGTGACGGTCAAGCAATCGCCATGCAGAAAACCTGCCTCATATAACAATCTCATCACTACCGGTATACCCCCAAGCCGATGCAGATCATTCATTAAATATCTACCAAATGGCTTAAAATTACCAAGAAGCGGCACCCTGCGAGTGATCATTGCTATATCCGCCAACGTCAAGGCAACCTCAGCTTCTTTTGCCAGAGCCAAGAGATGTAACACTGCGTTTGTGGATCCTCCTAATGCCCAGGCGACTGTTAGAGCATTCTCAAAAGCTTTTCGAGTCATAATCTCACGGGAGGGTATCCCATGATTCAGAAGGGCAATCAAAGTATGAGCGCTGCGAATTGCATCATGTCGTTTTTGTTTGGAAATTCGGTTCTGCTGATCAACAGCCATGTTTGAAGATGAGCCTGGAAGACTCATGCCAAGTGCCTCAATAGCAGCTGCCATCGTATTGGCAGTGTACATGCCGCCGCAAGAACCTGCACCGGGACAAGCATGGCACTCAATTTCGTGAAGTTGTCGCTCGTCAATCCGGCCAGCAGCATGGGCTCCAACTCCTTCAAAAGCACTTACAATGTTAAGCTCTTCCCCTTTATGATTTCCAGGCAGAATACTGCCACCATAGAGGGTAAGTCCAACCAAGTTATTACGCGCAATTGGCATCAACGCGGCAGGGATGGTTTTGTCGCAACCGGAAAGGGTGATAACGCCGTCAACTCGATATCCTTCGGTCATCAGTTCGATAGAATCGGCTATAACCTCACGGCTAACGAGTGAATACTTCATAGCCTCAGTCCCCATCGAGATACCATCAGATACAACAGGTGTGCCAAATATAATCGCTTTGCCACCTGCCGCCTCGATTTCCTGGTGCAATAGATCACCAAGCTCGCGAATATGATCGTTACAAGGAGTGCCATTTGTATAGGGCACTGCAAGAGCGATCAACGGCTTATGGAAATCCTCTTCACTAAAGCGCACCGCGCGTAACATAGTTCGTGCTGGAGTTCGTGCTTCCCAGTTGCCAACTTCTCTACTTCCAGTAATTTCATGGCTGCGACGTTTCATGTTATGGCTACCTGTTTGTTCAATTCAGTTAATCCTTGCAGCGACACCTAATGAATAATCTTTGTTAGTGAATCCTGTACCTTAGGTATCCATTGAGTTAACTTTGGGATTACATGTGCGATCCGCTTGAGGGAAAAACCGATAATCGCGTAGATCGTCATATACCTTGGGAGGACGTCTCCAATAATTGGCTATGCACGTTTGCTGCCCATGAAGAGGTGAGTAGTAAAAGCGTACTATTGGCGACGAAGCACTCAGGACATCAAAATCTACGGCTACATAGGCTATATTTTAGACATAGGACTGTGCCTGTCAAGAAGCCGCACGAGGCATGGCGCAGGGCTCTTCTTTGGAAATACCGCTATCGCGAGGTGGCAAATTTTGGATTAAAGAAGCAGAATATATCGGAAAATGAACGACACGATTTTTACCAAAAGCTCATGGTAAATTGGTAGATATGTATTCAGACCAACGTGCAATTACCGATAAGCTGTCCGCAACCAAGATGGCTCTCTTATTGGTAAAACTGGACAAAACAAACTAATATCCTAATATTAATGTAGAAAAGGGTTGTTGTGCTGGCAAAATGTTCATGGTTGATTTATAAGAAGTGTCTCGTGTTATTACAAAGTCAAATCCTTTTCTGGCACTGACAGCCACTTTTTAAAAACTCATATTGTCTGCTCGTTTTTTAAAACTTTGCTCCAACAAGACTATCAAGGATTGGCCATTCTCAAAATCTTTCCTTGACGATGAAGCCAATTGAGAGATTCCCTTTACAAGTAGAAGAGAAATGAGAAACCAACCTTTTAACGAATCACTTCTAAAAAAGAGCTAAAAATTGGAATTTGTTCTGGAACAACAACTGGAAAAACTGGTCTCGGATGGTACCTGCGTCCTTCTTGAAAGCGCGCTGCATGGCATTGAAAAAGAGGGTTTACGTGTTGATTATTCTGGCAATTTATCTCAAACAGCCCATCCTGAGGGGCTCGGCTCAGCATTGACCAGCAGTAACATTACTACCGATTACTCGGAAGCTCTTCTCGAATTCATAACACCCGTTTTTAAAGCTCCAGAGGCAGCGATACAGTTTCTTGAAAATCTACATAGCTTCACCTATCTTAACCTAAATAAAGAGCTGATCTGGGCAGGTAGCATGCCATGCCAGATCCCAGATTCGGATTCAATTTCCCTTGCCCAATTTGGTTCATCTAATATCGGGCAACTCAAGCATATATACCGCGTTGGCCTTAAACATCGCTACGGAAGCATGATGCAGGTCATTGCCGGTATTCACTATAATTTTTCACTATCTGATGATTTTTGGCGGGCATTGCAGGAACAACAGGGAAATACCGAAACGTTGCAGTCATTTCGGTCGTTCTCTTACTTTAAAATGATTCGCAACTTTCGTCGTCATTCATGGCTTCTCCTTTATCTCTTTGGTGCCTCACCTGCACTTGATGATTCATTCTTGACAGGAAAAGCACATGAGCTTCAAAGGTTGCATGACCACACGCTGTACCTGCCTTATGCCACGTCACTGCGTATGAGCGATCTTGGCTATTCAACTAAAGTACAATCTTCCCTTAACATCTGCTTTAATCACCTGAGCACATATACCGCCTCACTTGACCAGGCAATTCATACATCCCACCCTCCCTATGAG
>JABDPQ010000343.1 GCA_013042695.1 Desulfobacterales bacterium
ATGTATCAAGAGGTCTTAGATTTTTGGTTTAAGGAAATAGAACCACGCCAGTGGTGGATCAAGGACAACGCCTTTGATCAACTGATAAGAGACAGATTCTCAACCATCCATGACCAGGCTTCCAGATGCGAACTCTTTTCCTGGAGAGATTCAGCACAGGGGAGGCTGGCAGAGATTGTCGTGCTGGACCAGTTTTCACGGAATATGTTCAGAGGAACTGCCAGAGCCTTTGCCCAGGATCAGATGGCTCTTGTGCTGTCCCAGGAGGCAATTTCTCTTGGAATAGATTTTGAGCTGCCGTCTAAAAAGAGATCATTTATGTATATGCCATTTATGCACAGTGAATCATTGCTGATACACGAACAGGCGGAAGCTCTTTATCGGCGTTCAGGGGACCAGTCCAGCCTTGAATACGAGCTAAAGCATAAAAAGATAATTGAAAGATTCGGCCGCTACCCCCATCGGAATGAAATTTTGGGCAGAGAGTCAACAGAAGAAGAAAAAGAGTTTCTTCGAGAACCCGGCTCCAGCTTCTGATCTAGCCATTTAGTCATTTCTTTACCACCATCTGTTGAATTCTCTCGCAAGATAGGGAAGGTGGGAAAATCAGGCTTAGCTCGATGCACCAAATATCGTGCGGTTCGCGCCTCAGATGGGGAAGGCCTCCAGAAAAGGCTGCGATTGTAACAGCTACATTTCAGATAGGATTTGCTCTTCAGCAAAGTCTAATAGGCTACATTCTTTGATGTTTTTCAATCAGATCCAGCATCATCTTGGCTTCTTCCTCTGAGGCTCTCGTATATCTGGAACAGTTCATCAGGGATATCATTGACGATTCTGGTAACGTTTTCTCGGGAGAGGTGTATTCCTGCAAGAATGAAATGGTGATGGACAAATTTGATGAACTCGTCACCCTTGGGATCGTTGTCCTTTATCCACACATCGCTGTAGAGGTGACGGACAAGCATCACCCGCGGGGCATCTTCAGACAGCTTCGCAGTTTTAGGAAGCTCCATCTGTGAAATTCTCTCAAGCATGGCAATGGTGCAGAGCAGCTGCTGGCGAAGATGTTCGCATTTATCGAGCTCGAGATAATCACACAACTGATCTGCAACTGACACGTAAGAGCAATCCGCATTGAGCAGCATGACGATCTCCTCAGCACGGGCCCTGATCTTTGCAAAGTGGCGGTTTCGCTCCTCCTTGCTTTTCTGCTCGCCAAGGTGGCTGATGGTCTCTTTGTACTGCTGAATAATCTGCTCGGCGGTAAGCCGTTTTCTTCTATCCATGCTGCATTCCCCTAGCTGTCAGCCTTTCCAAATGGCTCAAGAAGTGTCCGTGAACCTCACTTTGTGCTGGTACTTATCTGTCTATTTTTAAGTGAGCTGACGATCTTGTAAACCACTAATTTAAAGTTTACAGACATCAACGTCTTGTTGACGATTCACAGAACTACCTTATTGAGGAGGAAAATAACTTAGTTCCGATTAAGCATACTCTATTTTTTATTGTGAATAGTTCGGTTATTTTCCCTAGTGCAAACGTGGCCTGACAAAATTGAATGTAATAGCCTTCAATTTGATCAGCTTGGAAAATACTTCCTTGAGCATTTTCCATCGACTGACCCGCTTCAAGTAAAACGGCTGTGCTCAGACCCGATGGTGATCAAAAAACTGAAGAGCTACTTATTCGATGAATTGACTTCAAAGATAATATTCAACACCGAAAGACTGCAAAAGGATGGGCTTACAGTCCTGAGATTGCCAAGTGGACTCTATATTTGTTGTGACCACCCTGACGGGAAAGAACGATTGCCTAATGAGTAAGCAACCGTTCATGGAATTTGGTCAGGTATATACTAAAATTATATGAGATGTTCCTTGAAAAAGGATACCGTCCGGTCCCAGGCTACCTTGGCTTGTTCTTTGTTATAACGAGGTGTCGAATTGTTATGGAAGCCGTGGCGAGTTCCTTCATAGTTGTACATCACAAAATTCTTGTTATTTGCCTCCAGAGCTTTTCGATAATCTTCCTGCGTCGCATTCACCCGTGGATCATCTGCAGCATATTGCATCATGAGGGGAGCTTGAATTTTAGCAACCTCTTCTGTTGGTGGAGCAACTCCATAAAACGGAACACCTGCGTTCAGGTCTGAACCCATGACCACCGCCAGTTTATTGACGACCCCGCCACCATAGCAAAAACCAGTAGCTCCAATCTTGCCGTTGGACAGCTCGTGAGCTTTCAGAAACTTGGCGCTGTTCAGCATGTCTGAGAATAGCTTGTCTCTGTCCAACGATTTCTGCATTACTTTGCCATCGTCGTCGTTTCCAGGATACCCTCCGATCGGTGCTAGCCCATCCGGAGCTAGGGCTAAGAATCCTTCAACTGCAGCACGGCGGGCTACATCTTCTATGTAGGGGTTTAATCCTCGATTTTCGTGAATAACTAGAACTGTAGGGAATGGGCCGTCTCCGGTAGGCTTCACCAAATATCCTCGCATTTTACCTGAGGAGCCTCCGGGAGAGTCGTATTCAACGTAAGTGGCTTTGATACGTTCATCTGTAAATGAAACCATTTGTGCTTTGGCATACTGCGGCAACAGAGCCTCTGCCATTGCCACGGCGGAACCACTCACGACTACAAGTGCTGAGGCCCGATTGAGGAACTGGCGTCTGGTCATCTCCGTGTGACAATACTCGTCATATAGTTCGTATATTTGTGGATCGATATAATCTTCTTTCATCGTAAACCTCTCTTTAGAAAATTGTGGGTATTTGAGAAGTGGCAAGGTTCTTTGGAACAGCGCCATATCCGATAATAAATAACCATCTGCAAACAACACTGCAAGAAAGGTAACGATGGAACAAGAAGCATACCTGAACGGTATGAAGATTATTTTGAGTAATCTCATAGCTACGGCAAAATGCTAAAAGCTAAGGTGTTTCCTAATTACCCTTAATTTCCTAACACTGGGGCGTCCTGCCTCATCAACTTGTAGGCACTTCACTCAATGTTCTTTTCGTGTTCCAGAAGCAAACCAGGGATTGAAATGGGTTCTTCTGTATCTCTTGGCAAGGTATTTTATGAAATCTTCCTCAGTGTAGTGTTCACCGTGTTTCTGAATAAACTGCTGCATAACACGCTTTTTCTCAGAATCCTCGGTGATGCTCCAGACATTCTTAATAGATTGATTATTACTCATTATATTCCTGTATCTCTACAGAAACACCTCCATCCCCAAAAGCATTTCTATCGGTAAGGCAAAATCTTAACTGCTTAGGAAAAACCTTAACCAAGACGTCAGAAGCGAAGTAGTTTAGTTAAATTTATCCGCTCCAATATATCGAACTAGGGATTCACCTTGATTGAAATTTTTTCCTAAATTGTTAGAGTTTCCATGTGTTGCTAATCGCTTTTAACGATAGTCCTTTCAATGAGGTGAAGAAAATGAAAAGCACGTTGTTTGTTTTTACTCTGTTTCTTTTGCCATCATTTTCTATGGCCGATGAGACGTTAGACAAGGCCGTTGGTATTTGCCAGGCAGAGGCACAGTATTACGGCCTATCAACGGGGCGAGCCGAAAAGTTAGTGTTCCCGAATGACTTCAATCTTAGGGACACACCAAGTGCGTACTTCATTGAATATAGTGATGACCTTAAAGCCGGTGTGTATTGGAAGTCAGGCGAGAAAGAGGCAATTGACATCAGTTGCCAAATTAACAAAAAGCCACTAACAGCCTCATACGTCAAGATAAATGGAAACCAGATTACTACCGTGGCATCTGTCTCGATAAAGGCAGAAAACCTCATGAAGCAGGTTGATGAATTAGAAATCATGGCGGAAAATCTAACAGAAAAACTGTTAATATCAGCTGCTCCAACCAGCGCTGGACCCCCAAAGACGGCAGCACGGGTAGATAGTAATCTGGCAAGCGTAAGCGGGAAGTTGTCAGAGGAACAAGTCAACTATTTGGAGGGTGTTGTTGATCAAGGGTTATTAAAATTAGAGGCTGAAGACAGTCATGCTTACGTTGACTCACAATTTTGGAGTCAAATGCAGTATGACTTTAAGCAAACTTTCACTGCTGCATGCGCTATGTACTTTGCTATGAAAAGAAACAACGATCTTGTCTATGTGACAATGTATGATCTTTACAGCGGTAAGAAGTTAGCAAAATTTACCGAATATTGGGGCTTCGAGGCATATTAAAAGTGAAACTTTTATGTCTGCGCCTCAGAATTGTTACCGTCTTCAACCTAGGGTTATTCCTGTGAGGTACATGGTGATATTGAAAGGTCCATTCAGAAACTTATCGATTACCAGAATGGAGGAGTAGCTCAACAATCTTGCTATATCCGCGTTCTTTCGCGAGTTCCATAGGAGTCTGGCCGTTTCTATCACTGATCTTAAGG
>JABDPQ010000346.1 GCA_013042695.1 Desulfobacterales bacterium
CGGTAACCGTCTGGTTTAAGCCAAAGGGATTGCCGATAGCAATGACCCACTCCCCAACTTCAAGAGCTTCCGAGTTACCCAGTGGGATCGTGGGCAGGTCGCCAGCTACATCAATTTTGATCAGAGCTACATCGGATTGCGGGTCGGTACCGATGAGTTTTGCCTCAACTTGCTGGTTATCAGCAAGGGTGACGGTAATTTTATCTGCTTTTTCAACGACATGATTATTGGTAAGGATATAGCCGTCTTGGTTGATGATGAATCCGGAGCCTGCCCCAAATTGCTGCCGTTTACGGCGCTGAGGATCTTGAAAGCGGTATTCCGGCCCGAAAAAACGCTCAAAAAATGGGTGATTGAAAAATTGTTCAAATTCAGGATTTGCTTCAACGGAGCCCTCGACGCGGATATTCACCACTGCCGGCTTAGCATCCTTAACCACGCTTGCAAAAGCTTTTGCTGAACGGTCCAGGATTTCTACGTCTTCCTTTGAGACGGCTCGAGCGGATACCACGGTGAAAACAGTTACAAATAAAAGGATTACAAGTGGAAAAAAGGTGATTCTGACTGCCTGTGTCTGCTTCATTGTTATCTCCATAAAAAAGGTGACAGCACGAGTGATAGTAAAGACCTCTCGGACTGATCGTTAAAGCAAACAGTAAACGGATGAGGCAAACGGTCAAGAAAGATTACCGAATTGTAATCTTACCGGGAACAAGAGATACAGATGCCATCGGGAATCTTTACAGGAACCCGATGGCGAGATTTATTTACCTTCTGATCATCTCAGCTAGTTGGAAGGCGACTTCGAGGCTCTGTTCTGCATTGAGGCGTGGATCGCAGGTGGTTTGGTAGTTATAGTTAAGGTCTTCATCAATGATATCCCGGGCTCCACCAGTACATTCGGTTACATTCTCGCCGGTTAATTCGAAATGAACACCGCCGGGTATTGTTCCTTCCGCCCAGTGGATTTCAAAAAAACTGGTGACCTCGTTAAGAATATCATTGAAACTTCTCGTTTTGTGGCCGCTCTCCGCCGTGTAGGTGTTGGCATGCATCGGGTCACAGCTCCAGACAATGTTTCGGCCTTCCCGTTTTAGCTCACGCAGCAGGGGGGGGAGCGCTTCTTCGACATTATTCATGCCAAAGCGTGTAATGAGCGTAAGGCGGCCAGGGTCATTGTCAGGATTTAAAACATCGATCAGTTGCTTGATATTATCGATGTCATAATCCGGACCCAATTTAACGCCGATCGGGTTCAATACCCCACGCAAAAATTCAACGTGTGCACCGTCTACCTGTCTGGTGCGTTCTCCGATCCAGAGCATGTGGGCCGAGCAATCATACCAGTCGCCGGTGGTCGAATCGATTCTGGTGAGTGATTCTTCATAACCGAGCAGCAGTGCTTCATGCGAGGTGAAAAATTGGGCCTGGTTAATTTGCGGGGTGTCCATGGAGATTCCTATTGTTTCCATGAACTTGATTGCCTGGTCGATCTGTCTGGCCATCCGTTCGTAAGAACGACCCATAGGTGATTGTGAGACAAATTCCTGGTTCCAGGCTTGAACCCGGTGTAAGGCTGCAAAACCACCTCGTGTGAAGGCACGAAGCAGATTGAGTGTGGAAGCAGCCATATTGTAGCCCTTGAGCATCCGTTTTGGGTTTGGCAGCCGCGCTTCAACAGTTGGTTCCGCATCATTAACCATATCACCCCGATATGATGAAAGAATCAGATCACCAACCTGCTCCGTGTCTGATGAGCGCGGTTTGGCAAACTGCCCGGCGATGCGCCCGACTTTGATCACAGGTACCGCACCTGCATAGGTAAGGGTGACGGCCATCTGCAGCAGTACTTTGAGCGACTCGCGAATTTTTGGAGCAGTTATCTGGGAGAAGTTTTCAGAACAATCGCCGCCCTGCAGCAGAAAGGCATCTCCGGTAACGGCTTGTGCCAAAAGTTTTTTAAGAGACCTGATCTCACCGGCAAAAACGAGCGGCGGCAGGATGCTTAGCTCGGCAAGCACTTTATCCACTGATGCCTGATCAGGCCAGCTGGGCTGCTGCAGTGCAGAAAAATCTTTCCAGCTCGCTTTTGTCCAGTTACGAGGGGGTGTTGTTGTTGGCATGTGCATTCCTTATAGCTTAAATTTTCGTCTGTGTTCTTCAAATACCGATGCAGCATCGCTCGAGATCAAAAGCGTTGAGAATACGTTTCTCGCGTATTCGCTTCTCATCATCCTGTGGCGGCAAAAAAATCAATTTAGGCAGCAGTATAAGAGCTTCATTCTTATCGGGGATGGCATCCATTGAGCTCTTGAGCTCCGTTCCGGTTACCGTATCTAAAAGTGTTGCATCCCGTCCATTGGTAACAACCGCCAGGGGGATGCGATATTCACTATTAAGCACCCGGGCAGCTGCCAGAGCTGAGCGCTCTCTGCTAACAAGAGAGCCGGGGCCATAGCGAATGATCATCATTTGTTTACCGTGCAGCGTTACCACCAGATCAATTGTAGAGATAACGAAGTGACGGCTAAACAGGGTTTCGATTGTAAGGCGCGGCACAAGATCTTCTTTTTGATAACCAAGCTCTTCAATCATCATTCGGCTGATTTGCTGACGGATACGCTCATCATCGGTATCCGTCAGCTCTTCACCTGTGAGGTAATCGTGCAATGTACCATAAACGAGGTGATGAGAATGATGTCCAGGCATAATCTGCTACAGCGTCGAATATTGTTGGTTAAACTTAGTTGTGTCAATAAAAAAGACGTCAATACGTTAAAAACTGCAAGAAATATAATCACTGCTTGGTCATGGTTTATAAAAATCTTATGTTCGAGAGTAGGGGCCTGTGGCAGGTTAGGTCAAGGTGCCTAGGTCAGGATGCCCTCTTTACTCCTGGGGAATGGCTAATTTCTTTAGATCCACTTTTTCTTTTTCGATAGCGAAAATTTCAGGACTCCAATCAAGCCATCCAGTTTGAGGCTCGTCATAAAGCAAAAAGTGAAAACCGGTATAAACCGGTGGCCCCATCTCCTCCTTACCCGGGGTTGCAAGAGCAATACCGCCTGTTATCAAAGAATTAAAGGATTGGGTCGAGACGGTAATACCGGAAAAGATCCCTCCTTTGACCGTTACACCCGAGGCATTCCAAAACCGCGTATTTACACGGACGATTTGGGCATATCTGTCATAAATATTCGCATAAATCAGCACATCTTTAAAATTGAAAGCCAGGTCATAGCCGGTCACCTCGCCAACTTTTACCTGGCGGTAATAAATTGGTGAGCCGAGATCAAGGGAACCGAGGTGTTTGGCTTCAAGAACTATGTTTAGTCCACTGTTGACGGTAATTAATGGTTGGGGCGCTTGCTCGAGGCCGATAAATTCTTTTTTGAGTTCACCGGTTCCTGGTTGCAGGTCAATAAAGGCACCAAAAATGACGGTTTCAAGGTTTTGCACGCCGCTCAGGTTCACCGTTGGACTGGCAACCCAGATTTTGGTTCGCTCTCTAAAGAACGTGTCATACGGTTTTTTTATGCTGAGGGTCGCAAGAACAGTAGTGAGATCTTTGTCAAAGGAGAGCTTATTTACCGAGCCGATCCTGACGCCCTGGTACCTGACTGGTGCATTTGCATTGAGTTGAACTACTTTCTTGAAGCGAACAACAATTGTCGTGTCATCGATAGCTTGTACCTGTTTTATCGAGTCGTAGAGCTTGAATGTGCGCTCATTTCCGACAGCTTTTCCTCCAGGTGGCGTCATGAAAGCAATTCCGCCGCTCATTAGAGATTCCAGAGATTCTGTTTCGACAGATATTCCTGAAAGATCCGCATTTACACGAATACCGCTTGCCCTGTAGAATTGTGAATTGCTGGACACAAGGTCGCGATATTCTTTGTTGATAAAGCAGGAAATTCTCACATCTTTTTGTTGTGGAGAAAGTTTGAATCCAATGACCTGGCCAACTTTGACTTTTCTATAGAGAATTGGTGAACCTATTCCGTATGAATCGAGATCAGTGGCATTGAGTTGCAGATAAAGCCCTTCCGGTTTCAGCGCCGGAATCTCGGCAAGAGCAGAGTCATGGTCTGCAAAGAGAACGAATTGGCTATTTTCACCAGCTGTTTCTGAGTTACCATTTTTATTTTCTGGCGGATTCAGAACCTCGATTCCGCCTTTGAGGGCCGCTAAGATTGGGTCAAAATTGACCGAAAATCCGGTAAATCCGGCGTTAATCGATATTCCCCCTGTTTCTATGAAAACAGTGGTTGGAGTAATAATGTCCGTATAGCTGTCATAGATAAAGATGCTGGTCTCAAGAGAAGAACGATCAGCAGCAATTTCTGAGTCGATCACTTCGCCAATTTTCTTTTTAAGGTAATAGACAGGTGATCCTGAAGAGGCCCTGGTCATTTCTGAAGATATGAGGCTAAATATTTTACCGGGCCGCAGGGGTGCTTTTGCAGGTGGTTCCGGGAGTATCTCGAAATGATCTTGAAATTCTCCATCTCCTGGCTTGAAGGTGATGTAGGGCCCGGAAATGACGGTACCTATGTTTTCTATGCCACTTGCTGAAAATTCAGGCGAAACAAGCCAGAATGAACTTTTCTCACGAAGGATTATTTCAGCCCGGGGGTCGAGTAAAATGTGGGCGGTAACAGAGCGTTCGGTGTCATCGTTTATCGAAATACGTTTGACATAGCCAGCTTCAAGACCTCGATACATGACTTTTGTTGCACCCTCGGTTATGCCCATTCCCGAGGCAAGTTTCAGTGTCATTGCGATGCCGTAATCGGCCGCTTCAAAATCTTCATACAGGGTGAAAACATCCCCACTTTTCGCAATAGGTGACTCGCTCAGAGCCTCTGGAGTGCTTACAACAATACCACCGACAAAAAGAGCTGCAATTGATTCCATCCTGATTTTCAGGTTGGTAAGTTTTCCTGAAAAGGTCACCCCGCTGGCATCGTAAAATCGACTTCCCTGGCGAATCAGATTCTTATACTGAGGATGAATAAAGCAGTCGATCAGGATGGATTTATCTTCTTCTAGTTTGTAGGATTTAACAGATCCAATTTTAATGTTGCGAAAATAAATGCTTGAGCCTTCCTGAATTGAGCGTAATGCCGTTGAGCGAAGGTTTATATGCAGTCCCGGGGTATCATCTGGTATGGGCGGGGCACTAGATAGAGCCATAAAGACTCGTGCTGGCTTTGTCGATTTACCGCGCTGTAAACTGATATAGCTCCCTGAAAGAATGGTTTCTAGCCCGGTAATCCTTCTGGCTGAAACTTCCGGTTTGGTGATCCAGAATTTAGCATCTTCGACCAGATACTGCTCCGTAGAACGATCCATTTTAATAATGGTTTTGACT
>JABDPQ010000349.1 GCA_013042695.1 Desulfobacterales bacterium
ATGCGTTTATGCATTTTTTATGCATTATTGCATAAAACTACAGCTTCCTCGAGAGAGTTGATTGATGGACACCTAAGATTTTTGCAGCTTCAACCTGATTTCCACACTCCTCTATTGTTTGTCGGATAATATCTTTTTCAAACTGAGAAACCTGTTGGCTTAGAGTACCGTCATAGTGTGGTAACTGGTGTGGAGTGTCTATTGTTTTTGTGGTTGCCCACTCATGAACATGCTCGACTGTGATTTCTCCTCCTCCGGTGGCAATGAGCAGACGCTGAATAAGGTGGGAAAGCTCCCGCACATTACCTTTGAAAGGGAGTTGTGCAAGCTCGTTCAGGACCTCAGGGGTTAGAGAAGCCTCAATCCCAAATCTGGTTGAGTACTGTTCGAGAAAAAAACGAGCCAGGGGGGGAATCTCTTCTGCACGCTTTCGCAGAGGTGGTAGTTCGATCGGCATGCCGTTGAGTCGAAAATAGAGATCATCTCGAAACATTTTATTGGCCATCATGGATGCCAAATTTCTATTTGTGGCTGCAATAACAGTGCAGTCAACAGGGATAGGACGTGTACCACCCACAGGGTAAATCTGACTTGTCTCGAGAAACTGGAGAAGTTTGACCTGAAGAACGTAAGGAAGTTCACTGATTTCATCAAGGAATAATGTCCCTCCTTCTGCAGCTTGTATGCGACCTTTTTTACCCCCAGCTGCGGCACCGGTAAACGCCCCCTCTGTATGTCCAAAAAGTTCTGATTCCACAAGTTGATCCGGGATAGCCCCACAGTTTATCGCAATAAAAGGTCCTTCTTTTCTAGGTGACTGGTCATGAATAAAGCGGGCAAACATTGTTTTGCCAACTCCCGATTCTCCGGTGAGAAGTACAGGTAAGGGGAATCTTGCAACCTGCAGTGCGAGGTTGAGCTGCTTTTTCATTATATTACTTTTTACAACGATCCCGTTTAATGTGTATTGCTGAGTTTCTGCGACAAGGTGTTCGCTTTTAGCTGCAGCGCGAATGGCAAGTTCAACAGAGTCAGTGGAGTCGTTTTCAAGAACCGACTGAAGCGACATATCCCTGTCATTAAAAAGTACATAGAGGAGTTTGCCTGCATCATCAAAAATTGGTGTGCCTGTTGCGAGGATTGACCGACCACTTCTTGTGGTCTGTATGATGGAGAGGGTTTTTTTCTTTTGTACTACACGCTGGAAGAGGTTTGGCGACCATGCTCCCTGCTTGGACAGTTCTAATACATTGGATCCAAGCACCTCAGAGGCTGGGATTTCAAAAATTTTGCTAAACCTCTTGTTTATAGCAATTACAAAGCCTGCGGAATCGGCGAGTAATATTCCATCGGTACTGTAATTCAATATGAGCTTGGCGAAATCGGTTACATCAATGTCAGGTAATATATTTCTATGAAGTGGCATCTAAGCTACGTGTGGTGTGGGGATGGACTGGGTAAAATTTCCATGCGCAACGCAGAGTTTGGGTAAAAAGACAATTCTCCAGGGTAACCTAGAAAATTCGTGAGGAATCATTCGGCGCTCAGCCGCCATATTTTTTCCCCAATAGTGCAGCATGAAAATTATTAGTATCCGGTTGGAAAATATTAAAATTCAATTAAAATAAGGTTAGTATATTCTGGAGTTGGCGGAGGTATCAATTTGTTTATTTTTGAAATCAGCTTATTTAAAAAAATTCTTCACTGAACGTCTCACCAGCCGCCACATTATATGGGCAGACATGCTCCAGTTTTGTTGGTGTTTAAATACAGAGTAAGTCAGAACCTGTCCAGTATTAATATACACAGCGACATACGTTCAAGACGCTTAATCAGGCACGGAACGAGCAAGGAGCCGGTGGAGCAGCCTGGTAGCGCTGTGAGCAGGCACCGCAGCGAGTGACGCAGCATAGTAAGATGTATTGCACCTATGTCGCTATGTATAAATCTATCACTGGTTGAGCAGGAATCGTTGCCAATGTTCACCGGACAAATAAATTCCAGAAAAATTTGGGTGGGTGCCAGAGAGACGAAGGAGGACGATGCAAAATTTATCTTTTCGTCCATGTTCAAGGTTCCCTAAGGCTGTCGCAATTGTTGCGACATTCATAATCTCATGTGAAAACAACATCATAAGGAGGTCAACATGAACGTTAAGAAAATCTTTTCTGTTCTAAGTGCTGTCACTATCCTGTTTTTTGGCACTCAGTCCCTGGCCGCAGACGACTACAAAATTACCTTAAAACTCAGCCACGTTTTCAGCCCTGCTGAGCAGTTGACCAAATCAATGGATGCCGTTGCGGAAGCCATCATGGAGAAGACCGACGGCGCAATCACAATCCAGACGTTCCCACAAGCACAGCTCCCGGCTTACAAGGAAGGTGTTGAGCAGGTCGTTCGCGGCGCAAATTTCATCTCCGTTGAAGATCCTTCTTTTATCGGAGATTATGTGCCCGATTTTAAGGCACTTTACGCACCAATGCTGTATCGCAGCTTCGATGAGTATGTCAAGCTAACCGAGAGCAAGCTGGTAGCGGATATGAGAGCCAAAGCCGAGGAACAAGGCATCAAGATTCTCGCCCTGCACTATATATACGGATTCAGAAACCTGATTACCCAAAAGGTCATCAAGACCCCTGCTGACCTCAAGGGGATGAAGATCAGGACCCCGGGCTCAAAATCCTATATCGACACCTTGACCGCCATGGGTGCCGTTGCCACCCCGCTGCCCTGGGGCGAGACTCTGTCTGCTGTTCAGCAAGGGGTTGTTGATGGTCTCGAGGGTTCCGAATTCACCAATATCGGCACCAAGGTGTATGAAGGTCCGACTAAAAACGTTGCCAATACCCGTCATATTTTGGGCACCTGTGGTGTATATATTTCCCCCAAGGTGTGGAACGAGATTCCTGAAAAATATCAGGCTATCATCCAGGATGAATTTGCCAAGGGTGAACACCACATGGTGGACCTGCTCAAATCGCAGCATGGTGGCGTGGTCAAGGAGCTCGAATCTTACGGTGTGAAATTTAACGAAGTTGACGGTGACGCATTCCGCGATGCCTTGAAACCGCTGTATGCCGAGCAGGAAGGTATGACGCCAGGCATATTCGGGGCTATTTTTGCCGAGCTCGATGCGATGAGATAATTCAACTTTCGGTGCACGGGAGGTTCACTTCCCGTGCACCTCTTATTTTGCGATGTTCACTAAATTGAAACAAATTCTTGGTAACCTCGATATCGTCGCGAGCGGCTTTTTTCTCTGCATCACCGTTTCGGTCGTTATCGTCAACGTTGGGTTGAGGTATTTGTTCCACGGGGGCCTTTTTTGGGCTGAAGAAGTGTCAACCACCTCTTTTATCTGGTGCGTCTTTATCGGTGCCGCTGCAGCATACCGGTACAAAATGCATATCGGTATCGACTTGATTTCCAAATTCGGTCCCCAGCCCTGGAGAGCGTCTATTGCGGTGGTGATTGACTGCCTGATGCTGGTGATCAACGGCTATATTGTCTATCTCAGCATCCTCTTTATCCAGGCCAATAAATTAAAACGAACTCCGGTACTGGATATTCCTGCGTACTATGTGAACCTGGCCCTGACGGTCGGTTTTACACTGCTGGCCCTCTATGCCCTGATTTTTCTCTATCGGGATATACGCAAACTCCTGGGTTCACCGGATGTTACTCAGCCAGAAGCATCATAGAGGCCAGGCCAATTTTGACGGCACCTCAAGCCATCACCATTCAGCAGAAATAACGCCATGACCACATTCCCCGTCATCATTGTAATGGTGCTTTATTTCACCAGTATCCCGATTGCGTTTGCCCTTTTGGCAGCAGCTCTCGCTTACTTTACGTTCGGCGACGTGGGTACGCCGCCAGACCTAATTCTGCAGAAATTTATTACCTCGAGCTCAGCGTTTCCCCTCCTGGCTATCCCGTTTTTCATCATGGCGGGTGAGATCATGAACTTCTCGGGTATCAGTTCAAGTCTGATGAAATTTGCCGATGTGCTTACCGGCCACCTGAGGGGAGGGCTTGCCCAGGTAAATGTCTTGCTTTCAACGCTGATGGGGGGCATCTCCGGCTCCGCTAATGCCGATGCAGCCATGCAGTCCAAAATTCTGGTCCCCCAGATGACTAAACGCGGCTACAGCGCCCCTTTCGCTACTGCCATCACTGCGGCATCATCAGCAATCGCACCGGTAATCCCTCCCGGGATCAACCTGATTATCTATGCCCTCATTGCCCAGGTATCTGTGGCAAAGATGTTCATCGGCGGCTACACGCCTGGGATCCTTATGTGCTTCGGCCTAATGTTGACCGTGAATTTTATCGCCCAAAAAAGGAATTACCAGCCAAGCCGGGAAAAAATGGCCTCAGCCAGCGAGATTTTCAGGCAGTTCAGAGAATCGATCTGGGGGCTGCTTCTGCCGTTTGGCATCATATTCGGCATCCGTTTTGGTATCTTTACCCCCACGGAAGCGGGGGCGATGGCGGTATTGTTTTGTATCATCATCGGTGTCTTCTTCTACAAAGAGCTCAAGTGGCACCATTTTCCCATCATCCTGAAAAATACCGTCCTGTCGACCAGCTCGGTCATGCTGATCATTATCGCGGCCTCGGTCTTCGGTCAATACATGAGCTGGGAACGGATACCCCATCAGCTGACCCAAAGTATCCTGGCCATTTCCGACTCCGTCTGGGTCATCCTGATCGTGATTAATGTCCTGCTCCTTGTTCTCGGTATGTTTCTCGAAGGCGGGGCCCTGTTGATCATAGTTGCACCGCTTCTGGTGCCGCTGATCAAGACCATGAATGTCGACTTGATTCACTTCGGCCTGATCATGATCGTCAATATCATGATCGGTGGAATAACTCCTCCGTTCGGATCAATGATGTTCACAACCTGCGCCATCACCGGGGTAACCGTGGGGCAGTTCGTCCGTGAAATTTGGCCTTTTATTCTGGCCCTGCTTGTGGTTCTAGTGATAGTGACCTATATGCCCGCCGTGGTCATGTTCCTCCCCAATCTCCTATAGAAAGGATGAGTCAAAGCCGTTAAATACTTTTCCCGTTCAGATGATGGAACATGCATATAGGGCTAAAATCAAGACATACCGGAGAAAAAATTAACTTTACTCGGAGAATGGAGTTTCGTGTAATTGCTTGGGGTAATCCCAACCAGGGTAATAAATCGTACATAAAGATTCTTCCTCTGTATACGTAACAAGCCTGTTTTTTCTATTGGTTTTAATTAGTTACTGTTTTTCATTTTGCTCCTTTATAAGCCTCTGGTCAAGGGTTTCTTCATGGTACGCCGTCCGGTACCGGACGGCGTTGCTCACCACAAGACGTTGAACGAGGGCAAATTGCCCTTTACCTCCACGACCTTGTCCATCGACTGGTAGAAGTCCATACGAGCCCGCTGATTTGACAGCCTGGCATAGCGCAGCGTCGTGGTGATCCGGCTATGGCCCAATAGATATTGGATAGTCGCGATATCAGCGCCTACATTGAGTAGGTCGGTAGCCATCGTGTGACGGAGCTGATGGCAGCTGACATGGACACCACATTTCTCAGAGTAATACTCGGCCCGCTTCTGGATGCCTCTGACCGATAACGGCTGACCCTTGTAGATGCCTTTCTCAACCAGGAAGATGCGCGGTTCGTCCGTCTCAGGACGTAGCTCTAAATACGCGGCTAAGGCGTCTGCCACATCCTCATAAAGATAGACCAGCCGGTCCTTTGCACCTTTACCGCTCCGCACCATTATCTGGCTGCGCCTGTGATCAACCGCCCCAAGGGTCAGAGTGGCCACCTCCTCAACCCTGAGTCCCGCGCGCAGCATCAGCATAAAGATCGCCAGGTCACGCCGTTTGGTGATGACCCCAAAGAACGCGCGCACCTCGCTGTCCTGCAGGAAGCGCGGTAGCGGGTTGGGCAGGCGCAGCGACAAGCCGGGGATCACCGGATTATCTATCTGCAGCTGTTCCTCATCCTGCAGATAGCGGTAGAAGCTGCGGATGGCAATCAGATGGCCGTTGATCGTCTGCGGGTTCAGTCTCCTGTCTAGTTGGAGATCGATGAACTCTTTGATATGGTCCGAGGTGGCAGCCTCAACCTCGACCGGCAGCCAGATGAGATAGTGCTGCAGTCTATTAAGATAGTTTTTTCTTGTATGACTTGTGTAGTTTCTTCTCTTCAAATACCTTCTGTAATGCAGTACTGCGTCGGTAAGGTGCATCAGATTCTCCTTCCCCAGTGATGATCCTCATGGCACGGTAATAGTCTTCTTCGATGCGTTGATTCGAGAGTCGTGCATAGCGCATGGTCATCTCAATATCCTGATGACCAAGGATCTTTTGCAGGACCTCGACCCGCATGCCATGATTGATCATATCGGTGGCGAAGGTGTGTCTGAGGTTGTGGAGGCTGTATCCTTTATCTGATAACCCGGCTCGCTCAAGCGCCTTTCTCATCACCGCCCAGGCCGAACCATAGCTCAGTGGTTGGTCCGATCTGCCGTAGAATAGGTAGCGTTTGGTTTTATCTCGAGTACGAAGCCAGTCCTTTAACGCCTGTTCGGCATCACTGCTGTAATAGACTTCTCTGCCTTCATAGTTCTTCGAACCCACATACAGCAGGATCGTCTGTTCAGACAAGATGATGTCGTCTACCTTCACCTGCAGCAACTCGCCGATGCGCATGCCGGTCCGGTACAGCAGTATCAGTAAAGCTCGGTCTCGGATGCTGTGGACGG
>JABDPQ010000350.1 GCA_013042695.1 Desulfobacterales bacterium
GCACTGGGGTATGCTGTTCCGGCAGCGCTTGGAGCAGCGTTCGCTGAACAGGAAGCACCCATATTGGCATTTACCGGCGATGGTGGACTTGGGTTTAACTGCGGTGAACTTGAAACGATAGCCAGAACGAATCAAAACGTATCGATCATTCTGTTCCGCAACAATACCTTCGGGTGGATCAGAGGGGAAACAGTTCTGGTGAACGAAAGCGAACCATTTTGCACTGATTTCAGTAAAAACACCGATTATCTCGCTGTGGCCGCAGCGTTCGGGATGCATTGTCAGAAATTGACCGATCACAATAATATCAGACCGGTTCTGGAGGAGGCCTTAGGACATCGCGGTCCATCATTTATTGAGGTCGAGGTCGTCTCTCAGGATATAATCGCTCCGTTTGTTCCCAAGTGGGTTAGTTCGGCAAAAAAGAAGAAGCTCCCCTACCTTTATTGACCCAGTTGATATTTTCTCGATTTTGAATCCAATTCACGCAGGATAGGAATAAGTGTCAAGAGTCAGTATTGCCGTGGTCTTGAATAACCAATCGTTCTCTTCTGCGATTTTCCCGGTTCTTCTCTTGTTTGCTGTAACAAGATCGGCGGGTAAGGTGGAATCAGAACTCCGGTAATCTGATTTGCTATTCAGCAAGTATTTCCAGGATTCGGCTCATTTTTTCCATGGTGCCTCTCTTGTAGGCTTCAACATCCCGGCCACTCCAGTCGTAGAAACCTTTGCCGCTTTTTACCCCTTCCTCCCCCCTGGCCACCATCTCCTGGATGTTTTTTGTCGGGACCCCACTGTGATCCAGTTGGGGAACCAGGTTGCGCTGGGTTTCAACAGTAGTCGCTAACCCGCTAATATCTTTTTGTTCTATCAAACCAGTAACGCACATCCGCGGACCGAACATAGTCTTGCATGCTCGATCAATATCCTCAGCCGTTGAAATGCCTTGTTCTATCAAGGAAAAGGCTTCGTGTAATACAGCATGTTGGAGACGGTTAATTAAAAACCCGGGAATCGGGCGGTTTACGAGAATGGCGTCCTGGCCGTTACGTTTAAGGGCGGCGATAACACTTTTAACAACTTCAGGTTTCGTTTGTTCCACCGGAATTACTTCGACAGACGGAAACATTTCAGCCGGCTGAAAGTAATGTACTCCAATAAAACGATCAGGATGATTAAGCTTGTTCGCCATATCCACCATCGATAAGCCTGAGGTATTGGTCGCAATTATTGGTAATCCCAAGTAGGTCTTTTCCAAGCGGGCAAAAAGAGAAATTTTCAGTTCCAAATTTTCCGGAATAGCTTCAATAATTAAATCCGGGGTATCAGTGGGTAATTCTGAAACTATTTTAATACCCTCAGGAATTGTTCTTATGCTCCCAGGGTCGCGACTCAATATGGTTACTTGATGGGCACCGCGGAGGAATGACAGCGAGATCCCCCGACCCATTATGCCATAACCCACAATCATCACCTGTTTGATCATATAAACTCCCTTGGCTCAGTTATCCGGTTCCACTAACCAAATCCAAACCGGACCATCCCTATGTATTTTTAATCTTTTCTTGATTACTTGATAAAGCCCACTTTTTTCGATATTTCGTCAACCACCGTGGCGAGCGGGCTTACTTCGGCAGGGCGAAACTCCATCAGCTTGCCCATGTTGTCACCGGCCCCTATTACGCTCATATAAGTAGGGAAATACAAGGAATAGGCCAGGACCTAAAGCCATAATAATAAGCCAGATTTTTCAGAGCAGTATATAAAAGTTTTCAAGGGTAATTTGTTCCCCGCAATGTTATCAAAGTTCAGACGACTGCTGCAGTTGCCAAGCAATTGTGTTGTAACAATTAATTCTGCCTATCAAGGCCTATAAGTATTAATCCAGCAAGAAACTTAATACCATTAACTCTAAGATATTTAATCAACCATCGGCAACGGCAGCCCCTAAGACAATTATTTCTATTAGGAGGCTTGCAGATTAGCTTTCTTTCCCATCAAAATCTATGGATATCTGTTACACAGTTCACTCAATTTACATATGAAAATCAATATAATACTGATAAAGTATTTGCTGATCGTGAACTGAATATTTGCTGATCGTGAACTGAAAGTGATTCAAAAATCGGCATCAGTAATTTCACGTTGATATGTTTTGGATAGGCTGCTCAATCAAGACAATATCTACACAGGCTGGAGGGGCTAAATCAAAGAAATGCTGTAGTAGATACAATTTCATTAAGCGGAGCACATTAACTTTTCACATTCTATGATACGTAATTTCTTTTCTCGTGATTATTCGTCACTGGCGGGTATCTCAATATTATTAATGGTTTTGGGGTCAATTTTCAGCGAAATCTGGCCTGCCTTTCCTTCCTGGCCGTCCGGAGTATTTGGCTGGTTTGCTGCAATTTTGCTCATCTCGCGATTATCAAATATCCAGATCCTTCAAATCGGGGTCCTTTTGCTGATAGGCATTTTTTCACTTTCCATAGGCATAATGCTTGACACCCAGCCGGAATGGTTAAGGCTCCTGGACTACAATGCTGGTCTGCTTTCCATGCTGGCAGCGGTCAGTTTTTTGAGGTTGGTGGCAATGCAGGGCAAGGAGATTGAGGCTACTGAGCCACATGGCATGCGCGCTTATTGGCAAACCATGCTCGCCGTGGCTTTATTCGGCGCCTTCATTAACATATCTGCACCCGTTCTTGTAGCAGACAGGGTTTCAGAGGGAAAAAGACTGAGTCTATTTGCAGCAAAGTCGATAGTCCGAGCCTTTATCGGGGGGCCGACATGGTCACCATTTTTTGCCGGCATGGCTGTAGTCCTCACCTATGTCGCTGATGCTCATTTTTTTGTCATTATGGCATTTGGTTTCCCGTTTGCTATTTTGGGGCTTATCCTGATAATTATTGAAGCGAAATTTCGTTATCCTAAAGAGATTTCTAACTTCAAGGGTTATCCGATCACACCTTCTAACCTTTGGTTACCCGGTGTTCTCGTTATAGGCGTTCTATTAGGGCACACTTTCTTACCTCATGCTTCAATCCTTTCTGTGATTGCGCTGTCCGCATTGTCTGCCGCCTTTATTGGGCTCTATTTTTTTAGTGGATTTGATGAAGCCAAGAGCCAGTTGCAGCAGCACGTTTTGACGGGGCTGCCTAAGATGGTTAATGAACTGGTTCTATTTCTAGCGGCCGGTATACTTGTCATTGGTTTACAGACACTCGTGGCTGCAACGCATATGAGTTTGCCTTTTGGTGATGGGTTTGATGCCGCCGCCGCTACCATCTTGCTTGCAGGAATGGTGTTACTGTCCTTAATCGGTATACATCCGGTTATCTCGATAGCAGTAGCAACCCCACTTCTAACACCGCTTGCCCCTGATCCTCAGTTACTTGCTATAACCTTCGTTTTTGGCTGGAGCCTCGGTGCGTGTGCCAGTCCGCTGTCTGGCTTGAACTTGATTTTTCAAGGTCGTTACGGGATTCCCAGTATCAAGCTCGCAGTTTTAAACTGGCAGTATGTGGCGGTGATGTTTCTGGTTGCAGCATTATTTATATATGGAGCTTCAATAATTCTGAGAATATGATCGGAGCGTCTTACACTTCAATAGATATCCACATAAGCCAAATTTCAAATGAAACAAGAGTCCCAAAATAACGAATATTCTCAGTCTTTGTCTAATCGGTATTTTAAAGATGTTGACTGGTAATATTCCCATTTTAAGAAAACAGATAAGTCAAGACTCTTCTTGATGCTCTTTCTCCGAAGTAATTCTCAGATAATTGACACTGCTGAGGGCAACCTCTCAGTCGGACAATTTCTCGGTGTCGATATAGATTCAGGAAAAACCTTAGCCAGCTGAACTATCAACATAATTAAGGTTGCCATTGCCTCTCTACTCTCCAGAATGTCCATAGGTTTTGCGGCTCAAGAATCGAAGCCAAACAGGGAACATATGCACTTCTTTTTTGTGGAAAAAACTAACCTTGACAATTGTATGCGGTAATAGCGCAGATTCTTATTTGTAGACCAGGAGTTATGGTTCGGAGGGATGGTATGTTTTCATTTCTCTTCACTTAATTTTTCTCATGTGGGTATTTAAGTATTATATTTCAACTGTTTAGTCCTTATTTGCGAGAATTGTCGTTTTCCTATACTGATTGCTATGTTAAAAAAGTTCTATGCCTCAGAAACAAAAGAAGATCCATAGTTCCGTTGACCTTTCCTTTTACAAGGAACAGGAGATTATGGAACGCATCTTATCAGCATTTGATTCCGGCCTGGTACTTCTCGATCCTGAGTTGAACGTCGTCTGGGCCAATGAGATGATCTGGAAGATGTTTCCGGGTCAAGACCTTTACGGGAAAAAGTGTTATGTCATTGCCGAAAATCGGACTTCTCCATGCGATGATTGTCAGTCCATCGAAGCGTTCAGAGACGGAAAGATTCATGATCGGGAGTTTCAGAATAAACTGAGCAAACGCTGGCACCATGTCATCGCTTTTCCAATCATAGATGAGCAGGGTCGAGTAGTCAACGTGCTTGAGTCAACAACGGATATTGATGACCGTAAGCAGACTGAAATTTCCCTGAAAGAGGCCCTAAAGAAAATTAAGGCTCTGAAGAAGAGGCTGGAAGAGGAAAACATATACCTCAAGAGCACGCTCCGGGATGCTTTGCACTTCTCTGATATTATCGGGTCAAGCAGTGCACTCAAATACGTTTTAACTCGAATTGAGCAGGTTTCCGAAACAGATAGCTCAGTACTCATCCTTGGCGAGACCGGGGTTGGCAAAGAACTTGTTGCCCGTGCGATCCATGACAATAGTCCCCGCTCAAAACAATCTTTCATCTCGTTAAACTGTGCGGCTTTACAACCAGCTCTCATAGAAAGCGAGCTTTTTGGTCACGAAAGGGGAGCGTTTACCGGTGCTCAGCAACGCCGCAAGGGCCGCTTTGAACTGGCAGACGGTGGGACTCTATTTCTGGATGAAATAGGCGAGCTGCCACAGGAAATTCAAGTTAAGCTTCTGCGAGTTCTCCAGGAGGGGAAATATGAAAGGGTAGGTGGCTCCAGAACCCTGGAATCTGATGCCCGTATTATTGTCGCAACTAACCGAAACCTGGATCGGGAAGTCGTTGAAGGAAATTTTCGATCCGACCTGTTCTATCGTTTGAATGTTTTTCCCATTACCGTGCCACCTCTTCGGAAGCGGGTTGAAGATATCCCGCTCCTGGTAGATCATTTCGTTCAGCTATTCAACAAGAAGTTGAGCAAACATGTGGAAGCCATTTCCAAGCCCGACATGGAAAAACTGCAGCGCTATTGCTGGCCTGGTAATGTTCGGGAATTGCAAAACATTATCGAGCGGGCCATGATAATATCCCAAGGAACGAAGTTGTCTCTACAGGATATTCCCAGCCTCTTAACCCCTCATGCAGATAATTCACGACAGTCGAGTCAGCAGGGGGATAAAAAACTGCTCTCCCTTGAAGAAGTTGAACGTCACCACATTCAGTGTGCTCTCGAAGAAACTGGGTGGCAGATCAGCGGCCTCCAGGGCGCTGCCCGAATCCTCAAAATGAATCCGTCTACCCTCCGGTCCCGGATCAAGAAACTGGGGATCCGTAGACCCTGACGCTTACCATTCCGTTCCTATCCCTTCCCTAGCTATTTGCGATATATCGTGACGACATTTCGCGAATAATCATATATCGCCCCCCACGCAGTACCACGCATCATACGGTATTGAAGCGTAAATAAATATGATTTCAGCAAGATAAGCAGATTGCTGATGCGATTATATTTTGGGGCACGATTATTGAAACTCTCATCTCATCCACGTCATTTTAAACGAGGGGTAGACCATGGTCGGATTTGAAATTCTGGTCAAAATCGAGCCGGAAAAGCGAGCTGAATTCCTTCAGGCATTTGAAATGTTCAAACAGATTGATCGGCAGAACGACAGCCGTATAGACCTGGAGCTTTTTGAAGAGGTTCAGGGGCCGAATACCTTCCTCTGGATGGAACACTGGGACAATGGTGAGTCTTTGTCCAGTTATTATAGCAACAACAAATTCATTTCAATGATGGGAGCCATCGAAGTGCTGGGCCAATTAATTCACAAACGATCATTTAAAATCAGCAAGGAGAATGAGCATGCGTAACCGAATCAAAATGCTACTCACAATTGTCCTGGCCTCACTACTCTGTGCATCCACCGGTCACACCCAGGAAAAAGGTGGTGAGGATCTGGCATCCAAAACACAGAATCCCGTGGGCGCCATGTATAGCCTGCCATTCAAGTTTACCTTTGACTATGGCGCAGATAACGGCGAGGCAACTTTTCTCAACATTCAACCGGTAATCCCGGTGACCGTGGGGGAGTGGAATTTAATCAATCGAGTCATAATGCCTATCATTGATACCCCGGGCGCAGTTACAGGAACTCCCGCAATCCCCAATCCGATTCCTGGTGATGGAGCTACCGGACTGGGCGACATAAACTATTCTCTTTTTGTATCTCCTGCTGAGCCAGATAAAGTCATCTGGGGTGTTGGTCCTTCGCTGATGATGGATACCGCGACTGATGATCAGCTTGGAAGCGGAAAATGGAGCTTGGGTCCAACAGCGGTTGTCCTGGTACAACCAAAACCCTGGACTCTAGGGCTCCTTGGCAGGCAGCTCTGGTCATTTGCAGGCGACTCTGACCGTAATAGTGTCAACCAGCTGCTCCTTGAGCCTTTCATAAACTACAATCTCGATAAAGGCTGGTATCTGCTTTCCGATATGATAATTACGGCAAACTGGCAGGCGGATTCAGGCAATAAATGGACCGTACCACTCGGTGGCGGCTTTGGAAAACTGTTTGAAATTGGAGGACAAAAATTAAATACCAAACTCGAGGCCTATTATAACGTTGAGAAACCAGAAGGTGCCCCCGACTGGTCAATTCACTGGACATTTCAGTTTTTATTTCCGCGATAAACAACGTGTAAAAATAAAAAAGGATTAACCAATAAAAAGGAGAAAAATTATGCTGAATATTCAGAGAAAATTTTTCAGTGTCGTGATTGTTTTTGTTTACCTTATATTGCTGGGATTTCAAGCACAGGCAGAGGGGGACATGTTCCCAAATAAAGTGACCACTCACATCGGCGACCTGACCTTTGACCATGGCGTTCCTACCAAAGAAACTTCTAATAAACTCTACTATGAGATGGATTACCACCGGGCCGTACAGGTCTATCTCTGGTCATTGCCAATTGTGGGACAAGCCCAGTGGCGACAGTCGTATCTCGATCAATACAACATCCAGCCCAACCAGTCGGTTTTTGCAACCAGGTTCAATGAACGTTCATTGGTGCTGACCGCAAATGAATCCACCCCCTATATAATCGGCTGGACCAACGTCAAGGAAAAGGCGGCAGTTATACAAGTGCCTGAGGGGCCTTTCATCGGCCTGCTTATCGATTTCTGGCAGCGTGGTCTCGCCGACCTGGGTGTTTTTGGTTCAAATGCAGGAAAGGGGGGCACGTGGGTTTTGACCGGTCCTGATACGCCCAAAGACAAGATCCCCTATATTGAAGGAGCCGGATATGTCCATTCCCAGACTAATAATTTATGGTGGTTGATCCGTCTTAATGCCAAACCGGAAGATCGCGATGAGCTCGCCCGGAGTATAAAGTTCGGTTATTTCGACGAAGAACCTCGTTCACAGCTGATTCCCGGCGACAACAAGCCCGGCCGCAACTACCAGCCGCGCGGGATGAAATACTGGCAGATGCTTCACGACATTATACAGGAAGAGCCGGTTGAGGAGCGGGATCGCTTCTTCATGTACTTCCTCAAGGAAATGGGTATCGAAAAGGACAAACCTTTTCAACCGACTGAACGCCAAAAGAAAATAATGGCCGACGCAGTAACCGTCGGTGAAGCAATGGCCCAAAATATGGTTTTCCGTGAACGCTTACCAGGAGTTCTGCGAGATGATGGCTGGAGGCTCATTCTCGGAACGGTGCCGGGAAAAGAACCGGGCGATGCGATGGAGCACACCCAGCGGGCCGAACATTATGATCGTTTCGATCCTCGCGCTCGCTTTACGTACGAAGCTTGTACCACATCGGAGAAAATGAGCTTTCCTAAGCCAGCAAGAGGAATGGGGTATGCCGGCGTGTTTCTTGATACCCAGGGTCGGGCTCTGTCCGGTGATCGTAACTACGTCATCGAAGTACCTGCAGATCCGCCGGTTGATCTTTTCTGGGCCATCACTACATACGATGTGGATACGAGAGGTCTGGTAACCACCGATCAAGAAAGAGCTGAGCGAGGTTCTGCCCATACAGGAATCAAAACCAACTCTGACGGATCTACCCCGATTTTCGTCGGTCCGAAAGCTCCAGCGGGGTGGGAGGACAACTGGATAAAATCTGCTCCAGGACGTGCCTGGTTCCCCTATTTCCGTTTTTATGGACCTACCCAACCATTCTTTGATCAAAGCTGGAAACTTCCGCAAATCGAAGAGACTGATTTCAGTGAATATAACAAATAATGAAACATCTGTTTAATTGAGGTGCAAAGATGAAGATTGTTTCCAAAAGGTTACTGTCTGGCCTGTGCATGCTTCTGGTTTCGCTGGGCGTGCAGGCAAAAGC
>JABDPQ010000352.1 GCA_013042695.1 Desulfobacterales bacterium
CCCAATGGGACGTACGTTACCGTGGGGGGAAAAACTTCTCGAATCCTGCAGGTTTTCTTGTTCGGAAAATTCTCCCAAAAGTACAAGATGAAGATAGTGGGTTATGAGGCAAATAAAGATTCTGAATATTTAATTGAGCTTTTTGAAACCAACAAACTGAAACCGGTGATCGACAAATGTTTTCCTCTGGAAGAAACAGCTGAAGCCTTTCGATATTTTGGCAAAGGACTTTTTAAAGGGAAAATCGTAGTAACCATTTAAAATAGTAATGTCTTCTGATTCAGACTCGATCAGACACAAAATATTGCCCTATAGACGGAACCCCCCGATTTTTTTCACATATTTCACGCTTATGCTTGCCGAAGCATAATTATGCGGTCTGCAACAACTTTAGTGCCGAGACAACCTTATCTTTATCGATGGCCCCGATAATAGGTAAATAGATAATGAGCTTTCGCGGAGTCAGTCTCCACGATTAGGGTTGCTCGAGAAGTTGGGGTGACGATGTTTCCTCTCGCCTGATTTGCGGTGATCCACAGGTGAGTGGAGTTGTATCTTCAATGGCGATGTCTGCTGCCGTCTCCCGGGCCAGTTTGATTTCCTGGGCGTTTAATTGCCACCCGAAGGTGCGCGAACGCATGAGGTTCTCATCTGAATCCTGTCGATGCGGGAGGTCCAGAGCATGCCCAAGTTCATGGGCGGCAGTGCGCGCGGCTGATGATCTGGCCGGATTCTCGACGCGTGCGAGGTCGGGAACATCGCTCATTTGGATGAATTCACCATCATAATATCCGTTGTATCCGCCGATGTATGGGGAAAACCACATATCAAGCCCGTCATTGAGGGGGGTATCATGATAAACGGTGTGGATTTCAAAACAGATTCCGGCCTGGGTATACCAGATTCTATTAATTTCAGAAAAGATAGGGCCGAATTCCTCCGGACTCCTGCTGCTGTTGGCCAGATGAACCCGCAGGTATATGCGATAGACAGGCTGGAGACCAGGTGTCGGTATTGTTTCCTCGGTAGTGGCTCCGGCGTAAGAAAAGAAAAGAAGGGCTGCAAGCAGACCCAGGACGGGTAGGCACACCGGACGAACCTGAAAATTTACAATAGTTTTGTTACGGGGGCTGCTTGACGGTCTGGGACAGATATTGACACTAATTCTTCTCATCCGACCATTCTAAGCATCGCCCAATCTATTTGCATACCATGAATAGACGTGCAAGGTGAAATGTGTCATTTTATTTGGACATAGGCAGATCTATGTCTTTACTCCCAGGAGATTGAGAGGACATTTCTAGCTACTGACTGATGCGATATAAATGGTTCAATTCATTATTTTGGTATGATCGCTAAAGAGGCTAACCTCCAATGGCACGTAGAAAAATTTTCGCATACTTCAGCCTGTTTATTGGCAGTCTTTGTACCTTTGCTGGATTGGCATTTTCGGCCATGTACGTCTTCGGAGCCATTATCGACCGCTGGGGTGAGGCCGACCAATCTCTACTGTTTTGGCACCTTCCCATTCTGTTTTTAGGAATCTTTTCCATTACGGTGGGATTATCAATGTCCTTCTGGGGACTAAATCGAATAAGATCTGGCAATTCATAGAATAGGGTTCATGTGAGCAACATCCAGCTCAATTGAGGTTAACATTGAACTCCTCAACATCCCAACTTTGATTTATCCGCCGATCTACAGTTTGATGCGGTTTTCTAATAATGAACTGCTCCGAAAATGATCTATCATTTTTCGTGCGATTGAGTAGCTTCCCGGAATCTTAGGCAACTCCGATGCAGTGAACCACCGGGCGTCTACAATTTCATCGTTATCGATGCCAATCTCTCCTCTAAAATAATCGGCAGTGAACCCGATCATCAACGAGTGTGGAAATGGCCAGTTCTGACTCCCGAAATACCGTATATTCTGAACTTCAATTCCGACTTCTTCCATAACCTCTCTTTTTACACATTCTTCAAGTGTTTCTCCCGGCTCAACAAAACCTGCGAGAACAGAATACATTCCTTTTGGGAAACGGGCTGATCGGGCAAGCAGGAGTTGATCTTTTTTTACCACTGAAACGATAATTGATGGAGATAGTCTCGGATAGTTTGTTGAACCGCAGCGTTTGCATACCTTTGCCCGCTCATCGGGCAGTTCAACGGTAGGTTGGCCGCATCGACCACAAAAACGAAAATCCCTGTCCCATGTCAGGATTTGCTTTGCGAGACTGATTGCCTGAATCTCATGTGAGGAAAATTGGGTGAAAGCATCTCGCAAAGGAATAGATTGCAGCGCATCGGGTATTGATAAATTTTTGGGAAATTCAGATGCATAGCAGAATTGATCATTCCAAGAGCCGACGAAGTGAGTCCGTTTCAAATCGAAATCGTATTCTGAAATGTCGGTTTCTGATGGGATCCAATATTTATCTCGGCTCCACTTTACGATGATTTCCTGATCATTGATGATGAAATACAGAGGAACTTTCGCACCTACTTCAGCTGGTGGTTTGTTTTGTGGAATAAATCCCATGCATTGTCCTTTTTGACAGTCTTGACTACGCAACATTTAACGACAAACAACGGCGCCAATAGCCCAGCAGCGTAATTTATCGTAACGCGACAATTAGGTCTATTGCTTATTTCCTCAGTGGATTGAGACAACCTCATGCGGACAATATTTACGTCTTACCAACGCTTTGCCCACGGTGCAGCCTGACTCGATCTGTTCATGTGCTTCCGCCATTTGCTCAATAGCGGAGGCCACGGACAAATGCGGTTCCAGCGTGTTCATTTCTTCACCGTTGGATATCCCGAGAACAAACTCACGTTTAAAATCGCGTGGTTCTGCACTGGCTTGCAACTCCTCTGAAACGCCAAGGGATTGGATCATTTATGGATTTACAGAGCCCGATTTTGTATTGACACTTTAGAAAATAACAGGATACATGTTAAGCTCCGAGTTCTAGCTACTTATACCTATAATTATTGTAAAGGGTTCTGGAGTATGGAGTCATTCAAGTGGGGAGAACAATTTGAAACCGGTCTGCCAGAAATTGATCAGCAACACCAGGATCTGGTCTCCATGGTTAATGCCTTTGGTCAAATGGTTGCCGAAAATGCCTCAACGAATGAACATCTTCTTGGCACTTTTCAGAAATTGGCAGCCTATGCCCAGAAACACTTTGATACCGAAGAGAAACTCATGAGCCAATCGGCTGTCGATACACGTCATGTCGATTTGCATCTTAGCCAGCATACCGATTTTCTTAACGAGGTTTCGAGTATGGCCGAGTCGATCGACGATACTAATGGCGGGAAAAGCCGGATGCTTTTGGAGTATCTCATCAATTGGTTGGTGATTCATACGCTGGGTACTGACCAGAATATGGCCCGTCAGATAGCCCACATAAAAGCCGGCGCCCCCCCTGAAGAAGCATACGCTAAAGGAGAGAAGGAACCCAGTAGCTCAAGCGAGCCTCTGGTCCATGCATTGACCGCACTATTCAAAGTGATATCATCCCGCAATAAGGCGTTGCGGGATCTTAACGCAACCTTAGAGGCTGAGGTTAATAAAAGAACCGAAGAACTCATCAAGGCCAATGAAGCATTGGAGAGAATATCCATTACCGATCCTTTAACAGAATTGCCCAACCGGCGCTTCGCGATGAAGCAATTGCAGCTTCTGCTTGAGGAGGCCACAGACTCGGAATCGCTTTCCTGCATGATGGCTGATGCGGACGGCTTCAAAGAAATCAATGACGCCTACGGACACCAAGCGGGGGATATGGTGTTGAAGCAGTTGGCTAAAGCGTTGAGATTTTCAGTTCGCAGCGATGATATTGTCTGCCGATTAGGCGGAGACGAGTTTGTCATTCTCTGTCCTGACACCGACCTGAATGGTGTTGAGATTCTGGGTGGCCAGATCATAGATAAAATCGCCCGTCTGAAAGTTCCCGTTGGTAAAAGTTTTTGGAATGGCTCGATATCAATCGGAGTGGCCTCGACAGATCAAGAAATTAAAGATGGTATAGCGTTACTCAAGTTGGCAGACGAGGCTTTGTACCGAGCAAAAAGATCTGGTGGAAACACTTTAAAACAATAGGTTCATGCACAAAGTTCGTAGTCATCGTTATGGGTAATCTTCAACTCTTGTCATCAGCACCAATCGATGGAGTCTTCCTGATATGACTGTTTATCCTCGATCCGGAGGAAAAGTGTTTAGTCATATTTTGATCACCATTAGGGTGATGTCATCAAACTGTGGTTCCTCAGACACAAAAGTTTCGAGTTCCTGACTAATCTTATCTATTATGTCCGTCGCACTGTGAGATCTTTACCCAGTAAGGTGGACAGCCAGAAAGGATAGTATAAGCAACAGAACCTTCTTGTTGAAAGTTTATCCGGGCAACAGTACCTGATGCCCTGCACTCCAATTTTGTTAAAATATAACCTTGCCGGTGGAATTCTTTCCTCAGGTGCATCTGCCTTAATTCTCACATAATTTAAAATCAACCTTGTCCTTTTTGGGAATAGATTCTTTTTGGCAATCTTTTGAAATGTGGATTCAAATAGTGCATAATAAGCATACTTGGTTGAGTTTTTTAAACAGCATTGATTTATCTAAAATCACCAGTATTTCTTGTCAATCTGGTAGATTGAGAAAGTTCGAACTCGGAATACGGTAACAGACGATTCCAGTACTCGGTTAATGAAGGATTACCGAGTAGGACTCATATTGGTAATAACCGTAACTGCGCCCAAAATGATTCAGCTATATGATGGATGTTAGGCGGTTCGACCTATGACAACCATAGTTTAGATTCGTGAGCATGCTCAAATTGCTGACAAACGGCTTGCTGATTGCGGGTGCCTGTGTTTTGATCGGCTCCTTGATCCCGGTTCGTAACTTGATCACGCAACTTCCATCAGGACAGGTACGCCGTTGCTGGTATG
>JABDPQ010000353.1 GCA_013042695.1 Desulfobacterales bacterium
GCTTTTCTTATTACGACCGGGGATGTCAAAATTTTGCCCAAATTTCTTGCAGCAGTTGGCAATTTTGTTGAGCCGCCATCGAAGGATGAGATGAATACTCTTGTAAAAGAACAAGGACTGGCGGCTCTTTTTGATCAATAAATACAGTTTGAGAATCAGATTTTACCTTTGTCGTGAAAATCTATATTAGTTCTTGAAGTTTGCAATACCGAGAAAGTTACGGATCAGCTATTCTCGGCAGCTGGGTATTGAATTTGACATTGCCAAATCTAAGGTAATCCGTTTTGTCTTTCCCTTTATCTAACGGTGCTTCCTTATTCTCTTCTTGTATTGAATATTCAAGGGTTTAAAGCTTGCCGGTGGAAACTTTTCTAATCGGCAATTTCTTGGAGGTAATAAAGAATTAGAAAGCATATCAACATGACAGGCAGTCTTCATGAGCAGAGGTTACAAAAAAAACTCTACCATTGCAATGACATATGAGCCTTTTGCAAAATGATGATTTTCGTTCAAAGTCAAACCATGCGAAAATTTTTTACCGCAGGCATATAATTGCTATTCCGAGGAAAAAAATTAAGCATAACGTAGAGGTTGAACGAAAAGGGCGTTTTGCAAGTGGCTCATGTGTCTGTAGTTTAAGATTCCCGTCTGCCTTAAGCCAACAAGCCTGTTTCGATTCTTGAGGATGCAACAATAATTACTATTGTATAGGTATAAGGTTATCTTTTGTGAAACAATCGGCGTCTGTTTCCAAAATCAGCAAGATCCGACCATCAGTCAAAATATTTTAATGGAGGATCTGTCAGTGCAAACGTCCAAACTTAGCACAAAAAGGCACAATGATATCAACAACCAGGTGCACGACCTGGACAGAGTTGCTATCAATGTTAAATCTCACCGCCTACTCCATCAACTAATGCATGAGAATCCTGATCTGGAAAGAATCATGCAATATTCCAAAACAGAAATTGAGAGCCTGCTTGGCGTTCGAGCCTGGGTTATGAGAGAACTGGAAGGAAATGAAAATGCTCTGTCATTTTATCGGGGAGTAACAAACGATACTATTGCCTTTAATTCCCTCAAGTGGAGAGATTTTGCTGCGATCCGATTGCTTGATTACATCGATCATGCCGGGATGACGTATCAGGATAAGAACCTGCGAGGGGAATTAGCCGTGAATAACCCCGTCAAGATGATATGGCTCGCAGTCAATTACGGCACCGGTGGTGCAACACCTGCCTTCTTTGAGGACATGATCCAGCTTTTCAGGCAATTCCAGGCTGCTGAGCCGCCAGACCTGCCGGATAGGGAGCAGGTAGAGAGATGGATGGAGCGTTATCCTACCGGTCTTGATCCGCGCATCATCAAGCTCCGTGAAGAGAATCGAGATCGAATCCTGAATTTGATAATTGACAAGATCGACAGTGGCGCTATCACCAGTTCCAAGTATACATTCTCTGCAAAAATGTCTCGAGAGCAAAAATTTCTCAAAGCCCTGGAGTGGTGGCAAGACTATCGATTTCATCTTAGATTTGCCGTTCGCTCTGCAGATCTGCTCAATGAGATGCTAGGTAATTCCCTGGATCCCGACACCATGGAAATACTTTATTCGGCTGAAAAGAAAAGAATCCCAATATTTGTTAATCCCTACTATCTCTCACTTTTACACGTCAGGGTACCCTATTTTGCGATTGGGGCAGACCTGGCCATTCGGCACTACGTTATCTACACCAAACAACTGGTTCAAGAGTTTGGTCACATAGTCGCCTGGGAGAAAGAGGATATGGTGCGGCCGGGAGAACCTAATGCTGCCGGATGGTTACTACCATCAGACCATATCATCCATCGACGTTATCCCGAGGTTGCTATTTTGATTCCAGAGACGGGAAGCAGGGCTTGCGGCGGATTGTGTGCGCCATGTCAGCGAATGTACAGATTTCAGAAAGGTCACTTGAATTTTGACTTGAAAAAGCTCAGGCCCACAAAAAACTGGCTGGAAAGATTGTATGAAATGTTGACTTACTTCGAAGAGGATTCCCAACTTCGTGATATTCTTATCACTGGCGGTGATGCGCTGATGAGTTCTAATCACTCACTTGAGCAGATTCTCAATTCCATCTACGAAATGGCCTATCGGAAGAAAAAAGCAAATAAACAACGTAAAAATGGTGAAAAATATGCTGAGATTATCCGAATTCGGCTCGGCACCCGACTGCCTGTCTATCTACCTCAACGTATCACGGACGATTTAATTGCTATTCTTGCCAAATTTAGGAATAAAGCCGCCACTATCGGCATCCAACAGTTTGTCATCCAGACACACTTTGAGTCACCGATGGAGATAACTCCAGAGGCCCGGGATGCCGCTCACAAGCTTCACAGAGCAGGTTGGATAATAACAAACCAGCATGTCTTTACTGCTGCCAGTTCAAGACGCGGCCACAACGGGAAATTACGTCAGTCTCTTAATGAAATTGGTGTGTTACCCTACTATACCTTCAGCGTGAAAGGGTATATGGAAAACAACTTCAATTTCGCCCTCAACGCCAGGGCAATGCAGGAGCAAGTGGAAGAAAAAATATACGGCACTATTAGCGGACAGGGACTAGCCACTGTTGTCGATTTTCAAGAAAGTGCAGATGATATAGTAAAAAATATCGATGCTTTAAGAAGAACAGAAAAATTGCCATTTCTGGCCACTGACCGCACTGTCCTCAATTTACCAGGTGTTGGAAAAAGTCTTTCTTTTCGAGTTATAGGCATTACCCGCTATGGAAGACGGATATTGCAGTTTGACCACGACCAGACCCGTCGACATAGCCCAATTATAGAAAAACTCGGCAAGATGATCGTCATAGAATCAAAGTCGGTGAGTGAATATCTCGATCAGCTGATAGAAATGGGAGAAAACCCTCAAGAATACAAGAGGCTTTATGGCTATTCAATCGGTGCAACGGATGAACGAATGCCGATCTATGAATATCCAGCCTATGATTTTAGAGTGACAGAG
>JABDPQ010000355.1 GCA_013042695.1 Desulfobacterales bacterium
ATGGGCATATCAGTGGTGATCTTTGGAATATCGCCGGTCGAGCAATTCAAATTATTGCCTGGAATCATCACAATCAATTTTGTGGTCGCTGTGGTTCTCCAATGCAAGAGCTTTATGATGAAATGCAAAAGAGTTGTATGATATGTGAATTCATTTCCTACCCCCGCATATCACCGGCAGTAATCATGTCTGTACTTCGTGGGAACGCTATTCTGCTGGGACGGGCTCCGCGTTTTCCTGCCGGCATATACAGTACGCTTGCCGGGTTTGTAGAACCTGGAGAAGTCTTGGAAGAAGCTGTCAGGCGTGAAGTCAAAGAAGAAACTAACATTGATGTTACTGATATTCGCTATATTGCCAGCCAAGCCTGGCCCTTTCCCCATTCACTGATGATTGGCTTTAGCTGTCAATACGCTGGCGGTGAGCTGAAAATCAATAAGGCAGAACTTGAAGATGCCAACTGGTTCACTCCAGATGCAATGCCGCAGCTTCCCTCAAAATTGAGCGTGGCTCGGGCCCTGATCGATCACTTTCTCACTGAACGGGCTGCACCTTTGAGCAAATATAAGAGATCGAGCCCAAACCGGGCGAATGAGGGAAATCGCTGATGATGAAGATTCTTCAATTGTGCCCAGCACCCCCCAACACACCGCCGAGAAGAAGGTCGCGAAAGTAACATAAAACGAATATCAGATTCATCTCATACTACATCATAATTGCACATCTAAAATTTAAAAATCTTAAAGAAAATTCTGCCGGACAAGTTTTTATATTTACCTGATATTATTAATAAAAAATTCCATATAGGTAGGTATACCTAGAGTATTGTAGGTTTTTCACCGATTGTATTTATTTTTCGTTTGAGAGATAAGATAGCAGCGTTTGCTACGTGCCAAGCGTTGTTCTGAAAGATCAGAAGAAAGAGAATTAAAGGATTGAAATCGACATGAACATAGCAGATTATTTTGCCTATCTCTGGCTTTTCCCCGTTGCTATTCAACTTATGCTGCCCCTCTTGATCTTGAGTTGCTGGCTCGTAACTCCACCGTCAATTAAAAAGCAAAGGACATCTTAGCAAAGACCTCGTTTAGCTAGAAAAATAAAGATATTGCCATATCAACCTCATTATTTCTAGCTAAAGGGAGGGGTAACTCCCTTACCCCTCCCTTTGTTTTTTGTAAGGCGACCGTGATATTAGACCTGTCGTGGTCATTTTCTCAACAGCGTTTCATTGCCTCCACAAGGCGGCGGTCCTATGACCTGCCTGAAACCTTCTGGGTATTGGCTGACTCATGGAAATACGCCTCTCCTCTCAGTAGCCAATGTTATGTTCAAACTCTCTCAAACGCTTATGAATAGAACGCAATTCTGTTATTGTGGTCCAGTTAGCAATAAAAATGGAAAATGATTCACGCACTTTGCTGAAGGCATTTGAAACCTGTACCAATACACCTAACGTGATCAGTCCGGTAAAAAGCCCCGGACCCATTATCAGGTAAGGCACAATGATCATCAGTTGCTCGAAGAAATTGACCCAAATGTCGAAATAACCATAATGAAGAAAAAGCCGGTGATAGTTGAACTTCAGGCCAACGAACAGTTCAACAATGGTCTCTGTCTTGCCATAGTTTATTTTATCGTCTTCGGCATAGACAAGTTCTTTGCGAAACGCAGCTTCCACTTTCTGATTGTTATACTCCAAACCGGGTAATTTTATGCCCACAAACCAGGAAATGAAAAGGCCGCCAAGAGAGACGACCAGAGCGACCCAAACCAGGCTGCCTGGAATATCTTTTATATAGGGAAGATCAACACCAGAACTCAATCCCCACAGTATCGGCAGAAAGGCAATGAGTGTCAGCATTGCCCTGATTACCTGCAAGCCAAGACTTTCAAAAATACGTGCAAACCGGTAAATATCTTCCTGGATACGCTGACTTGCCCCTTCAACCTCCTCTTCTACCTTCTGCCACTTTGCCACATAAGAAAAGGTCATAGCTTCCCGCCACCGAAACGCGTAGATACGTGTGAAATAAGCCGTAAGTGTCGCAATCATTACGTAGGGGAAGGCGATATAGGCAAACTTTATCATTTCTGTCCAAAGTTCTGATACCTCATGTTCGGTTGCTTTCTGCAGAATATTATAAAATCCCCCATACCACTGGTTAATCTTCACGGTCAGTTCAACCTGCACAAAAAGAGATATCAGCAGGGTAAGTCCACCCCCATAAGCCCATAAAAACCACTTTTTACTCTTATAGAATGCGCGAAACATAGTATGTTTTTATCTCCTTTATCTGGTCAAAAGCTAAGCCGATCGTCGTCCCTTACCAATCCGCCAGGTCTCGCATGAATGGTTGCTGACAGTGCATGAGTCCGCATCGCTTGAGGCAAAACAATAAGCCGCATCACTGCAGTGATGACGGTGGCTGTTGCGTCTGCAAAAACAATGGTTTAGGGGTATGGTAAATAATTAGATAACCGTGATTTCAAATTCAGGTGGCTGCTGAATATGCTGCTTAACCACGCACTGATTCATTGCTTTGATGATGGCACCACGGTATTTTTCCGGAAAACGCTCTGGCAGTTCAAGCTCAATGGCCATTGTTGGGTAGCGCTTTTGTTCCTTGTCCCACTCATAACGCATTTTCAAACGCATTCCGGTGGTTTCCAGATTACGCGTTCGGCAGAACTTCAGGGCAAAATAACCGGAACAGGTAGCGATCGATACAGTGAAAAGCTCAGTAGGGGATGGCGCCGAACCGTCGCCCCCGGATTTTTTTGGCTGATCAGTGGTGAGCACATAGTCGTTGATTTTTGCTTCGACCTTCAGGTTCTCAGGAAACGTTACCTCAATGTCAGTTGCCATATGTTGTCCTCTTTCTTTCTAAAATTACATCTTAAATGGAAAGTCAAATTATATCTCTGAGCCTGTCGTTTATTACATCAATGTCAAACACCTCAGGATAGAAATCTGGGCCATCTGGAATTGCCAGATATTCTTGCGAATCATCCCCCGATCTCTCAAATTCATCCAGTAGCGCCTGATACTGGTGGATATCTCCAACCTCTTGAGGTGGACAGCCGAGCGTACCATCAAGCAGAACGGGATGTTTCTCCTTGCACCCCTGAGGTAAAACATCTTCGAGCGTCAATTCCAACTCCCAACCTTCGCCTCCGTCATAGAGATAGGTAAAAATGAACTGCATGCTCTCTTCCAATTGATAGAGTTTATAGTTTGCTTCATCATATTCTGGTTTTTTTTTCATGTTTTCAATGCCAAATCCAGTCTGATAAAATATCTTTCCAACCAGAAATTGATGCGTGTCACTGTCACTCCAACCCATACATACCTGAATTGCTCGGTGCAGGCTTGCCAAGGTCATGGAACCAGGAACCAAAATTCGACGCCAGATAAGCGGATCTGAAAATGTTATGGAGATTTTCAACTGATACGCGGGAACTGTTATATTTTCAGTACCTTTCTTAGCAATTCTCTTTTTTTTCCGGGTAAAGTCGCCTTGCAGGACTTTGGCCATGCGCTATTACCTCCCTCTGGATGAAAATATTGGTAATCAAGATGCTGTCCATTTGGCCATCCGTGATACACGTTAGTCTACAGGTAAACACTTTTATAGCGTAATCCACTCCCATATCCAAACAGCCAGGGACAGTGCTCAGTCAAAAAAACGGGTAAAACTGCCAGCTGCTTCACGGGGAGTACGGTAGCTGTTCACCTTAGCATCGGTATTCTCGTAGCCCAGCGCCATGCCACAGAGCAAAATAGAATCTTCCGGATACCCAAGGAAGTCTTTGACAAGACGAGGATACTCCGCAAGTGCTGCCTGTGGACAGGTTGCAAGCCCAGCTTCGATCGCCATCAACATGACAGATTGTAGAAACATGCCATAATCCATGTATGAGCCAGCTTCCAAACCGGCATCCATAAAGAAGAAAAGCATTACAGGTGCATCAAAGGCCCGGTAATTTGCAACCCATTGTTCAAGCCGTCTTTCTTTTTCGTGACGGGATATGCCCAGCGCTTTATAGAGCTGTACACCACAGGCAAAGCGTCGCGACTTGTAGGGCTCCGGCCATTTCTGGGGATAATAACGATAATCCATTTTAGCTTGTATGCCGTTTCTAAAAGATTCTTCAATACGGTTTTGCAGCTCTCTTTTTCTTTTGCCTCTGACAACAGCCACCTGCCATGGTTGAGAGTTTACTCCCGATGGGGCATGCTTTGCGTTATCAAGTACCTGCAATATCTGCTCTGAGGTAATCTCTTTATCAAGAAAGGCACGAGTGGATTTTCTTTTCTGCAAGGCGTCCGACACTTTCATCACTTTCACCTGTTTGCCGATGTGGTTTTTAAAGGATCTTCTGATTGTTAGAGGCTAAAAATAAATTTCATTATGCCCAACCAAACTGAGCCTCTTACGCAACTGGTTGATATGGCTGAATATCTTTTCAAGCATCTCTTTTTCCATGTGCGTGAGTTCGTTAATAGTAACATGGTTGTCAGGTTCCGCCCCACTATCTATTCTGGACACCTGGTGTCTAAAACGAAGTTGCATAAGATAGTTATAGGCCTCGACAATTTCTTCATGAATCTCATTTTTCAAAATATTCTTCTCCTGCAGCTTATCAATCCTCTGAAGGGTATTGGTACTTTCAAGGGAATAGTAAATCGCATAGATTCGAGCAAAACTGACTATCTGTGCCATAGCGTGTTTAATATTGAAGGTGTTCGGGTGTGCTCCGCCAGACTCAACGGCAATGTTTCCGAAAAAATCAATCGGGACTTTAAACAACAGACTATTTTGAGCCATTTGATAAAAAAATGCTTTCTGGTTTTCCGCCTTATTTCTGATATGACCCCGCAGTTGGTCTGGTAAACGCGTATCACCGTAAAGGCAGCGAAAATCAAAAAAAATACTGACCTCCATCAAGTCTTCCGGTCGGGAATCAGCAATCCACTGAGAAAAATAACTTTGCCAGATGGTTATAGGCTGACACCAATCAGGATTCATGGCCATGACGTTGCCTTTACAGAAATCGTACCCCACTTGGTCAAGCCAGGAGCAAACCTTGATACTGAAACTCTGGAAATAGGCATGGACAGCTGCACTTTCATCCGGGGCAACATCTTCAAAGATGAGGGCATTATCCTGATCTGTTACAAGAGTCTGTTCTTCTCGCCCTTCACTGCCTAGGCTTATAAAGGCAAACCGTGCGGGTGGTTCGCCAATCTCTTCAATAGCAAATTCTATCAGTTTTCCCAATACCGTATCTGAAATTGTTGTTATGATCCGGGTGATATTTCTTGCATGGGCACCACTGTCTGTGAGTGCTTTGACGATACGGGGTAGTCGTTTCAGGCTTTGTTCGATTTCCTGCGCTGTTGTAGAATTACGAACCTGCTCAATCATGAAAGTCGCTGAATAGCGATGAACATCGAGTAATTCTTCATTGCTGATGACACTGACAATATTGCCGGAACTATCCCTCACCACTAGATGTTTGATGCCTCGCTCATGCAGCATCAGCACTGCCTCAAAAATCAAGGCACTATCCTCAATATAAATGAGCGGTGAACTCATTACCTCGCAGACGGGAGTCTCTGCAGGTATATTCCCAACAAGGACCCGTTCCCGCAATAGTGCATCGGTTATAATACCTCGTGGAGCTTCAGACTCACGGCAGACCAGGATTGAACTTTTACCCGCATCTGTCATAA
>JABDPQ010000360.1 GCA_013042695.1 Desulfobacterales bacterium
CCTTTTAGCTGAATAAATAGTTGACCGGGATTTCCGGCAAAAAGACCATCTGCTCCACCAGGATTTACCGCTGTACTTGCGAATATGCCAACACAGAGTGTACCCAAAAGCCCGCCGACACCATGAATACCTACAACATCAAGAGAATCGTCAAGTTTAAATTTAGTTTTCATGCTGACAGCGATGTAGCAAAACGCCCCGCCCAGCAGTCCAATTATGATTGCCGAGTTAGGTCCGACAAAGCCAGCCGTCGGAGTAATCGTTGCCAAACCTGCAATGGCGCCAGAGGCCGCACCAAGAATTGTGGGCTTGCCTTGCGTTTTCCACTCCATTATAACCCACATTGTCATTCCAGCCATTCCGCCTAAATGTGTCGCAACAAAAGCAGTTGCAGCAACTCCATCTGCCGCAAGGGCAGACCCACCATTAAAACCAAACCACCCAAACCAGAGAAGACCTGTTCCAAGTACGGTCAGCGGCAGATTATGCGGCATAAAGTTGGTTCTGCCATATCCTCTTCTCGGACCCAGAACAAGAACGCCGGCAAGCGCAGCAGTTCCGCATGTTGCATGGACAACGAGCCCCCCAGCGAAATCGAGCACACCCATGGCACCGAGCCAGCCACCTTTTCCCCAAATCCAATGACAAACGGGATTGTAAACCAGCACCGCCCAAAGAATTGAGAAAATGATAAACGGGACAAACTTAACCCGTTCTGCAAATGCTCCCGTGATCAGAGCAGGAGTAATGATGGCGAACATGCACTGAAATATCATGAAAACAACATGCGGTATGGTTGTCGCATAATCCGGGCTTGGTTCTGAGGTCACTCCGTTAAGCGCAAACCACGAAAAATCGCCGATAAACCCGCCGGTCGTTGGACGAAATGACATGGAATAACCAAGATAAACCCATTCAATGGTTATCAAAGAAATCATAAACAAACACTGCATGATCGTTCCCAGGACATTCTTGGATCGCACCATGCCTGCATAAAAAAGTGCCAAACCAGGCGTCATCAGCAAAACAAGCCCTGCAGAAGCGAGGATAAATGCGGTATCTGCGTTATTCATTGTTCCCTCCTTTTCTCCGAAACCTATTTTCACCCAAAGTGAAATACGGTTCGTCGCATGAGATATATTACATTTTTGTAGCGAAATTACAATAATTGAGAAAGAAGATAACATGATTGAAAATTAATTCAATGCTAAACATGCGTAATTAACGTACTGTATTTTCTCATATTTGGATAAATACGCTTGTAATTACTAAACTAATTCAAACTCCACGAATGAAAAAAACATGCGTTATGACAATTTTGTCATTTTTTCGTGTTGGCATCATTATCATAAGATTAATAATTCGGCAGTAATGGTTTGCTCCCTGAGTCGCTCGCTTTGCCAGTAGTCCCATACGCTTTTTATTGACGACTATGGGAAAAGCGTGGTTTACATATGGTCCTGATTTACTAGAGGGAAAATTTCTTGTCTTCAGGGGGTATATGAAAGTAAACGGACATCATTACCGGACCATATGGCCGGTTCCCGACTCATATGAGAGAATAGAGATTATTGACCAGCGCCAGCTGCCTCATCGATTCGTCACTGAAACGCTGTCAACCACGGGAGATGCCTATACGGCCATAAAAGACATGCATGTTAGAGGCGCCGGCCTGATCGGTGCGACAGCGGCGTTTGGCATGTATCTTGCCACCCAGACGGCAAGAGAAAAACACTGCCATTATGACCTGCTGCAGGCAGCAGAGCTTCTCAAAAATGCGCGGCCGACAGCGCACAACCTGGCCTGGGCTGTTGATCGGGTACTCTCTGAGGTAATCAGCTGTTCAGAGCTGGAAGAAATTCGTAAAAGGGCCTTCGAGATCGCCTGTCTCATCGCCGATGAAGATGCAAGGTTTTGTCGTCAGATAGGCGAGCATGGTAGTGAATTGATCAAACAGGTCTGGCTCAAAAAAGAAAAACAGCAGGTAAATATATTAACCCATTGCAATGCTGGATGGCTTGCCTTCGTCGACTATGGAAGTGCAACAGCTCCTATCTATGCCGCACGGGACGCCGGCATAGATACCCATGTCTGGGTCGATGAGACCCGTCCCTGGAACCAGGGGGCAAAACTCACTACCTGGGAGCTCGAGCAGGAAGGTATCGCCAACACATTGATTACCGATAATGCAGGTGGTCATATCATGCAGAGGGGCGAGGTTGATCTTGTTATTGTCGGTACGGACCGTACCACCCACACCGGTGACGTTGCCAATAAAATTGGCACCTATCTCAAAGCACTTGCGGCCAGAGACAACAATATACCCTTTTACGTGGCCCTTCCATCCTCAACATTTGACTGGAAACTTGACAGAGGCATAGATATTCCGATAGAACAGAGACCAGGAAAAGAAATAACATCTATTGATGGACTGTCAGAAAATGATACAATAGAAACTGTTCGCTTGACAAGTGCCGGCACAAAGGCGGTCAATTACAGTTTCGACGTGACACCGGCCCGGTTGGTCACTGCACTTATCACAGAGAGAGGAGTCATCAAAGCAGAGAAATCAGCAATCCACGCCATGTTTCCCGATTGCTGCGTATCAACCTGACAACTAAAAGGTAAGGAGAAATGCATGTCCCACGGTGAAAAACGCAAGTTTATCAGACTCGATTCTCTGCATTTATTGGATTATATCGCCATAGACGAAAGTGGCGCCAGGGGACAATATTCTATGGGCAGAACGCTCGACGTCAGTGTCAATGGCCTCAGAATGGAGACGGCCTACGCCCTGTCCAAAACAGATACCCTGGAAATCACCGTTGGCGTCGAAGAAGATCTCGTTGATTTAGTAGCCCGCATTGCCTATACAAGCCCTTCAGGTCAGCGGTTTGTCTCCGGAATTGAATTCATCAAGATGAGCGCCGAAGGACGAAGAGTTTTCCGCCGCTACACCGAAGCATTTCGAAGAATGCAGGAAGAAAAACAGGGGTAAAACAAATAGCCCACATCCTGCTGGATATCACCTCATACTATCTATTTATTTCGTCCGTAAACATCCTCATAGCGGACGATATCATCTTCGCCAAGATAGCTGCCGATCTGCACTTCAATAAGAACGAGCGGGATAACCCCGGGATTCTCTAATCTGTGCATGTTGCCGGCTGGAATATAGGTGGATTGGTCTTCATGCAACAGGGTATCCATTTCTCCATTTGTTATCCGTGCAGTACCTTTCACAACAACCCAATGCTCATGCCGATGGTGGTGCATCTGCAGCGAGAGTTTTTCTCCGGGATTAACGGTAATTCTTTTGATCTGGTAACGGGGTTCAATGGATAAAACCGAGTAATTTCCCCACGGTCGATACACAGTCCGATGCAATTTGAACTCTTCTCGATTCTCCTGCTTGAGGGTGTGAACTATTTTTTTTACGTCCTGAGAACGTGAAAGAGGAGCGACCAGTATGGCATCAGAGGTCTCAACCACGAGCGTATCCTCCAGGCCAACGGCGGCCACCATCATATCCTCAGCCCGGACAAATGAATTTCTGGTATCTTCAAGCAGAACATCGCCCTGAGTCACATTGCCGTCTGCATCTTTTTCAAGAACGTCATAGAGTGCCTGCCAGGAGCCGATATCGCTCCAACCCAGATTGGCTCCCAAGACAACGGCCCGGTCGGTCTTTTCCATCAGGGAGTAATCAATAGAATTTTCAGGGCACTTCTCCATAGAATCCGAGGAAAAACGAAAAAATCGACCATCCCGAGAGCCGTCCGCAACGGCCTGTGCCATACATGAAAGAATGCCTGGTGCATGACGCTTCATTTCCTGGTTAAAGGTGCCGCAGGCAAAGGCAAACATGCCGCTATTCCAGTAATAATTTCCTTCAGCCATATATTGTCTGGCAGTTTCCAGAGCTGGTTTCTCAATAAATGACAACACCTTGTCCCCATCTCCACGTTCTATGTAGCCATAACCTGTTTCGGGTCGGTTTGGCTCTATACCAAAGGTGACAATGGCGCCGTTTTCTGCACGTCGTGCTGCCTCTAAAACAGCAATTTCAAAAGCCTCCGCTTCACGGATAAGGTGATCAGCTGGCAAGACCAGCACAATTTGATCGTCACGCTCTTGAATGCTACGGACAAATTCAACCGCCCCGGAAATTGCCGGGGCGGTATTTCTCCCTACCGGCTCCAGAAGAATGGTATAATCTTCAAAAATCTCAAGCTCTTCTGTCTGGCTTCGCGTGATGAATCTATGTTCTTCGCCAACAACAATTACTGGAGGAAGCATTCCCGGTATCGCACGTATACGCTCCAAGGTCGCCTGCAATAAAGAGTTATTTCCAGTTAAGCATAAGAGCTGTTTGGGATACATTTCCCGAGAAAGAGGCCAAAGCCTCGATCCGGTTCCTCCGGCCAGTATAATCGGCTGAATTGTATGCATAGTTAATTCACCTTATTTCGTTATCAGCCATTCATCTGGCTTATCAACATTATATCTCATCTTTGATCAGTCTCAAAAGCTCACTGGTCTTTTGGTGTAAGAGCACTCTGTCACCTCGCGTCTCTACATTGAGCCGCAAAAGTGGTTCGGTATTAGATTTTCTTATGTTAAAACGGAAATCCTTGAAGGCAAGGCTTAATCCATCTATGTAACTGGTTTTCCCATTCGGATAGTACGCTTCGACACGTGCTATGGCTGCATCGGGATCATCTACCACTGAATTTATTTCCCCGGAGATAGGATACATTTCCATGCGCTCGCCAATCAGCTGCGACAGAGGTTTTTGATTCCTGCTCATAATGGAACAGACCAAAAGCCAGGGTATCATGCCGGAATCGCAGCAACCAAATTCTCTAAAGTAGTGATGTGCAGACATCTCACCACCGTAAATACTGTTTTCCTGCCACATGCGCTCCTTGATCAAGGTATGTCCGGTTGGGGTAACTACAGGGATGCCTCCGGCAGCCTTGACTAACTCCTGGGTATTCCAGATCAACCGGGGATCGTGCAATATTTTGGCGCCCTTTTCCTGCTCAAGCATTTCCAGGGCCAGCAGCCCGACGATATAATAGCCATCAATAAAATTCCCTTTCTCATCCCAAAAAAAACAGCGATCAAAATCGCCATCCCAGGCGATACCCAGATCAGCTCCACTTTTACATACAGTGTTCGAGGTTTCCTGGCGCTTATCGGGCAGCAGCGGATTCGGCACCCCATGAGGAAAAGTGCCGTCCGGCTGATGATGCAGGCGGATAAATTCGACCGGTAAATGATTCTCGAGCAGATCGACAATTGCACCAGCGCAACCGTTGCCGCTATTTACCACCAACTTTAATGAGGCTATTGATGCTGTATCGACATACTGAAGCAGATGACTGATATAGCCATCTTTATTTGTCAACCATTGCTGGCCGCCTCGTTTTAAGCCCGACCCGGGTATCCTGTTCTCTGTTATCATGCTCCCCATCTTATATAAGCCGTTTTCACCCGTTACCGGCCGGGCATTACGAGTGACGAATTTCATACCGTTATAATCAGCGGGGTTATGGCTGGCAGTGATCATGATACCGCCATCAATGCCCTCATTGGCCATACTGAAAGCACCATGATAGATTTCCTCCGTACCGCACAGACCCAAATGCAGCACATCGACCCCCATTGCATTGAGACCTTGCGCTACTGCTTCAGTAAGCTCCGGACTAGAAAGCCTGATGTCGTGTCCCAGCACTATAGCTGTCGGTTCATATACTGCTGCATATGCTCTGGCAATCTGCAAAGCCAGTTCACGGTTAAGCTGATCAGGAACTTTTCCCCTGATATCGTAGGCCTTGAAACAACCAGGTAGATCTGCTGCCATTTTTTATTCCTTTTTGTCAAAAGGTTGTTATATTCGACTGCGTGACGAACACATCGATGTATCATACCTAGTTATCACATTAAAAGTAAAGTCTTTCAGGAGAGTTATAGCATATCATGAAAGGTATCATACTAGCCGGCGGCTCCGGAACCAGGCTCTACCCGCTCACCAAAGTTCTCAGCAAACAACTCATTCCCGTATATGACAAACCAATGATCTATTATCCACTGTCGGTCCTTATGCTCGCCGGCATTAGAGATATTCTGATCATTTCCACCCCTCACGACCTTCCCAAGTTCAGGGATCTTTTTGGGGATGGTTCTCAGCTTGGGCTATCGATGAGTTACGAGGTCCAACCCAGTCCTGACGGCCTTGCACAGGCCTTTCTTATTGGTAAACATTTTATTGGAAACGATTCCGTCTGCCTGATACTGGGAGACAACATCTTCTTTGGCCCGGGCTTTACTTCGGTTGTCCAGCAAAGTACGAAACTTAGTAATGGTGGGCTGATTTTTGGTTACCTGGTACGGGACGCTGCACGGTATGGTGTTGTTGAATTTGATGATCAAAATAATGTTGTAAGCATCGAGGAAAAGCCAGCTAAACCAAAATCAAAATATGCCGTGCCGGGGCTCTATTTTTATGACAATGACATTGTTTCAATCGCACAGGAAATAAAACCATCGGCACGAGGCGAGCTCGAAATCACTGATGTTAACCTGGAGTACCTGCGACGCGGTGAGCTTAAAGTGCAGCCGCTGGGGCGCGGCTTCTGCTGGCTTGATACCGGTACACATGAATCACTGCAGCAGGCATCGAGCTATGTCCAGGCCGTACAGGAACGGCAGGGTCTCAAGATAGCTTGTGTCGAAGAAATCGCCTATCAGCTTGGTTACATAACCAGTGACGACCTGGCAGAACTCGCCCAAGACACCTTGAAAAATCAATACGGTCAATACATCATGGATCTTGTTCGCTCGAATAATAGAGAAAAAAATAACTTTTTATGAAAATTCTTATCATCGGCAGCGGCGGGCAGCTTGGAACCGATTGCGTCGACATATTACAAAATAACTACGAAATCGTGCCGATCGATTATCCGCAGATCGATTTAGGCAGCCGTAAGAGCGTTGAGGACGTACTACACGCATCTGCCCCAGAGGTCATAATCAATTGTGCTGCCTACACCGCAGTGGACAAATGTGAAACCGAACAAGAGGCTGCCTGGAAAATAAATGCTGATGGACCTCGCTATATTGCTGCATGTGCCGCGACGCAAGGTTGCCGGATCATTCATATTTCCACCGACTATGTCTTTGATGGCAAAAAGGGGCTGCCCGAGCCTTATTATGAAGGTGATCGGGTGAATCCACTATCCGAATATGGCAAAAGTAAATTGGCCGGGGAACAGGAAACCCTGAAATGTGTGCCAGAGGCAATAATTCTGCGCACCGCCTGGCTTTATTCGGCACACGGTGCAAATTTTCTCAAAACCATGCTGAAGCTTGCCTTGTCTGATCCAGCACGACCATTCAAGGTTGTCAACGATCAATTCGGCTCACTTACCTGGTCTTATACGTTGGCTCGTCAGATAGAACGGCTGCTTGACTCATCGTTGACAGGTATTTTCCATACGACCTCAGAGGGCTATTCCTCCTGGTATGAAGCAGCCTGCTACTTTCTTGCCAAAATGGCTGTTCCGCACTCATTTGTTCCCTGCACAACTGCCGAATACCCCACCGCTGCTCACAGACCAACAAATT
>JABDPQ010000366.1 GCA_013042695.1 Desulfobacterales bacterium
GGTATGTACTTCAAGTCTTGACCTGGGTGTTGATTACTCACCGGTTGATAGAGTCCTTCAGATTGGCAGCCCGAAAGGCGTTGCCCGGCTTCTGCAGCGGGCTGGACGCAGTGGTCATGGACCCGGCAGATTGAGCCGGGTAACCTGTGTTCCGGCGAGTGTTCTGGAACTGGTTGAAGCTGCAGCTGCGCGAGATGCCGCTCAGGCAGAAGACATAGAGGGGCGCCTGCCCTACATCTGCCCGCTTGATGTTCTGGCGCAACATGCCGTAAGTATGGCTCTGGGAGGTGGGTTCAAGGCCGATGATTTTTTGGCGGAAGTTCGAACAACTGCGTCTTATGCAAATGTATCAGCCAGCGAGTGGAATTGGCTGCTCGAGTTTCTCACCAGCGGTGGCAAAACCCTGTCTGCCTATCCTGACTATCATAAACTGGTATTTAAGCAAGGGTCATACATCGTTACAGACAAGACCATTGCCAAACGTCATCGTATGGCAATCGGTACCATTATCAGCGATGCATCAATTCAGGTAAGGTACCTGAAAGGGGGGCGTCTCGGCAGTGTTGAAGAGAATTTTATTTCACGCCTTTATCCCGGTGACACATTTCTGTTTGCTGGTAAGTCTTTGGAACTTATTAAAATTAATAACATGACTGCCTATGTGCGTTCGGCAGCTCGAGCTGGCGCGGTACCGGTATGGTATGGTGGTCGCATGCCGCTCTCAAGCCAGTTAGCCAGTGCAGTTTGCGCACGGCTTGATGCTGCCGCACAAGGAGTTTATGATGGTGTTGAGATGCAAACCGTCAGGCCGATCCTTGAGCTACAGTCTGCCTGGTCGGCAATTCCGCGCACTGGGCAGGTATTACTTGAACAAGTGAAATCCCGTGAAGGAAATCATATCTTTCTCTATCCTTTTGCCGGACGTTTGGTGCATGAAGGGCTGGCAGCTTTGCTGGCCTATCGTCTGTCAAGATTGGAGCCGCTTTCCTTCACCTGGTCGATAAACGATTATGGACTTGAGCTGCTTTCACGCAAACCGGCGCCTTTTGAGCAAGCCCTGGCAGATGATCTCTTTACGACTGACAACCTTGCCAGCGATATTGTCAAGAGCCTCAATGAAGCAGAACTTGCAAAAAGCCGCTTCCGGGAAATCGCCCGTATTGCCGGTCTCGTTTTTGAAGGGTATCCCGGAAAGGGCAAAACAGCACGACAGATTCAGGCAACAAGCTCGTTGATTTTTGATGTTTTTGCCCGTTACGACCCTGAACATCTGTTATTGCGACAGGCTCATCAAGAAGTACTGGAACGACAGCTTGAGCGCTCTCGCTTGTATAGTACCCTCGAATCGCTCCAGGCAATGGAGCTTCGAATTACCACACCGGTTCGTTTTACCCCGCTTGCTTTTCCTCTGTTGGTGGATCGGTTACGTGAAAAGCTGAGTTCGGAAAAACTCCAAGAACGTCTCCAACGCCTGTTGGAGACACTTGAAAAACAGGCAGATCAGTTCAGATAAACGGTAATATGCAAAAAAAAGCAGGTGATATAACCCATACTCTCTGTGGTCAGACACTGCACCTTATGCCTGAGCGTTGCGTTTTCTGGCAAGAAGAACGAGCACTTCTTGCGGCAGACCTGCATCTCGGCAAAGAAGGTACATTTCGAGCAGCGGGTATTCCCTTACCAGATGGGCCGAGCCTGGAAACGCTTGAGCGGTTGAAGTTGGCATTGGAGCGAACTGGTGCCCGCCGCCTATTTATTCTGGGGGATTTGTTTCATGGTGAGAACGCAGTAGCGACCGTGGCCCCGATCATGGATGTCTGGCGCCATAATCATCCATTGGCCATAGACCTGATAAGCGGCAGCCATGACCAATGGAGCGGTGAGTTGCCCAAAGCCTGGCAGATCAGAGTTCACCATAAGCCATTTTATTTTGGCCCGTTCACTTTTTGCCATTACCCAGAAGAAAATCCGCAAACCTATTCCCTTGCCGGTCATCTTCACCCAGGCGTTCTATTAAAAGACCGAAGCAACACTGACGCGCTTCGTCTACCTTGTTTTCAGTTTGGTAAAACATCGGCAGTGCTTCCAGCGTTTGGTTTTTTCACTGGCTTGACAATGATTAAGCGCCTGCCTGGGGACGCCTGCTTTGTCATTGCCGATACCATGGTTGTATCGCTTCAGCGATAGGATCTTGAAGCTGACAGGAAGATATTACTCGTCGCTTTGTTGTTTGTCCTGACCAGTGAAAATTACCTGTGCAGTTAGTTATTAGAAATCTCCCGCAGTATATCAACTGCTTCCGCCAAGCCAATACGATTGTCTTTATTTACATCAATAACCGTTTGTGCAGGGGCTACTGGCGTACCGACCAGGACCCGGAGGATTGTAATCAAGTCTCTTAATTTGGCCATGAGCGGAGCTACTTGCAAACCGCGCTCTGGTCTGCTGAAGGTATGACACCAGCTACAATCATACCCTTCGCCTCGCACGTGTTCGTCATGAATCCAGAGGTACTCAGGTTCATCCTTTCCATCTTCGTCGCCATGGCATTGTCGGCAAACAACTGAGCGAGAGTCTTTCAACTGATAGCCAAGATCACCCACCAGATTCATCCTGTTTGTATTTGCATGACAATCTGTGCACGACAGGGCTGCAGATGCAGGTGTGACTTCATGGGTGATGAGTTGAAGGGTATCCGTCTGCACCCACTCGTATGGTTCATCCGGGCTATAGTTCATGTTCTCAAGACCAGACCTGATAGCACTATCTGCATCTCCCGTGGAGAAATAGACACTGGTATCAAGAGCGATTAATTGATTGTAGTTTTGTACCAGTGGCTGAGATGCTGTTTTGTATTTAAAGGGATAGAGCTTGGCGCCGGTGCCGTAGATCTCTCCCAGCGGTCGCGAAGTGGCAATTGCTCCGGTTGCTTGATCTATTACCGCATCTTCATACAGAAGATAGCTGACACTGGTGCCATCCCACCAGGCGTATTCCGGTATGAGGTCTCCAGCCAGCGTCGGTGTGGGATGGATCGCACCACTTGATGTTGTATGCGGCAGCCGCCAGTCTCTATGCACTTCGGTCTGCTCACTTGCCGATGTGTCGGCTGCGTTTCGGGCATAGGTACTTATGTGGCAGCTCTGGCAAGCAACTCGCCCCGCATGCCTGCCAATAGGCGATTGCCCATGACCGCTGCTCAACGCTTTGTTTTCATGACAATCAGTGCATGACATTGCAACATCAAGATCAGTAGGTCTCAGATCGGATCCTCTCCCGGCCATCAGATGCTGTTCTGTGAGATGACATGCTTGACAATCCAGACTGGCTCCGCTGCTTGCCATGTGAACGTCAAAGTTTCGATCGCTGGTCGTGCCATGTGCAATGGCGAGGTCGCCGCGTTTGTAGTTATCGCCGCCACCTCCTTTAGCATGACATTTCAGGCAGGCAACACGTGTTGGCTTGTGCACCGTTTGGGCAGCCTCAACGATCGAGATCGCCATGTTGTCGAGGTCTGGAACAAATCTGCCGTCCACCTTGACCCGCTGGTAGGCCTCCTGGTGACAGATTAAACAATCGATATTTTCCAATTGGGTGTCGTTCACCTGTGGTGTCGGCCGATCTCCCAAGCCAACATGGCAAGCACCACAGCCATTCCAGTTGCCGGTAATATTTATACAATAGCTATTTACCCCGATATCGAGTTTTCCCTGTATTTCCGGACCATCATTCATGTAGGGCGTGTCGCCAAGCCATTGATAGTGAGTCGAGCCAAAAACCTCTTGTGCCTCTGTTTCATGGCATTGCAGGCAGGTCGAAGTTCCCTGCCAGGTCGTAATTGCCTGATGTTCCGGCACGACTGCATCTGCCAATGAGAGGATGCCAAAGTGGGTGCAAACGAAGAAGACAAGAAAGGCTACGTGTAGGCTACCTAATTTCATGATATTCCAGTTCTTTAAGTTAATCTATTCGTGGTTGCGATAAGACACATGGGGGGGTGAAAAAAAAGCGGTAAGCTAGTAATTGTCGTAGAATGCAAACAAGGTGCAATACGGAGCGATAAAAATACAAGAATTTGGTCGTTCGATTCACCGTATGAATGGCTATTATTTTGCGCATATGACTCACGAGCAATCTTTGTGCCTTCAAAAAAAAGCAATGTAATTACCGCACACTAAACTGAACTTGGTCAAAATTTTTGAGTAATGCATCCCCAAAACCTCCATTTAGGTAACCGTGTTGTCACTTGTGGTACTCGGTGATTTTAAAGCAAATCGTATGCCTACCATGTGGGATAAACGTAACCGTTTGAGATTATATAGTTTGTCGTTGCTGAATCTGGGTTGTTGAGGCTGCAAACTTCTGTGCCAGCTATATAATCGTCGTTAATCGGTAACAATTTAATAGACTGCTTGCTTTAGAACTCACTATCTTGAGCAGCTGGATGAAATTGCTTCCCGAGTGATTATTTGTGCATCTGTTGTATGCTGGTTTATACTTGATAGAGGCGGGGAGAATAACAGTGGCAATTACCTCTTTTTAGCTGGTAAACGAGCTAATCTTGCTTTTCTAAAACAGAGAAAGAGGGTTGAATAGTGAGAAGGTGAATTGATAAAACAGATTGAGGAACTGCCTCTGATCAATTAGTTTCAGGACGAATTGTCCCCTTTTTATCTGTACGGTATCCGTTTTCACACAATGTGAGCAGGATATCTGGCAGGAAATGAGGTTTTTTTATCTGCTGATTGTCAGAGCTGCAGTTGTTATGAGGAGCCACTTGCAAAACGCCCTTTTCGTTCAAACTCTGCGTTATGCTATAATTTCTATCCTCGGAGTATCGATTATATGCCTACGGTAAAAATTTTTCGCATGGTTTGACTTTGAACGAAAATCATCATTTTGCAAAAGGCTCGAGGATAAAACATTTTTGAGATACATAGAAGGAAGGTTATGAAACGCACTATTATCGTATTGTTTGCCTGCATACTTGTTGCCCAGATTTCATGGGCACAACGTGCCAAGTTGCCTGTGTTGTCAGAAGATCCATATGCATCGGCTCTTGTCCTGGATGCTGATTCAGGCGAAACCTTATTTGAGGAGCATGGAGGAAAGATTATCTATCCTGCATCTGTTTTGAAACTGATGGATCTTCTGATCATACTCGAACGAATTGAGCAGGGCACCTTACGATTGGACGAGATGGTTCAAGTGACGAAAGAAGCGGCACAGATGGGAGGATCTCAGGTCTTTCTTGATCCAAAGGAACAATTTTCAGTCGAAGACCTGCTCTATGCCCTGATTGTTCAATCGGCAAATGATGCAGCCCTGGCACTGGCTACCCATGTTGCCGGTTCAAAGGTGGGATTTATTGCCCTGATGAATAAAAGAGCTGGGGAGTTGGGAATGAAAGACAGCCGTTTTTATTCTGTGCATGGTCTGCCACCATCAATAGGCCAAAAACCGGATGAGACAACAGCCCGTGATCTTGCCATACTTGCACGTGAGCTGGCACAGAAAGCGGAGACATTTAAGTATACAAGTACCAGGGAACGTGGTTTTCGCGACGATACCTTCATCATGCGCACCCACAATCACCTCTTGGCTTCTGTCGACGGATGCGATGGTTTTAAAACCGGGTACTTCAAGGTGGCTGGTTTCTCTATTGTCGCTACTGCTAAAAGAGGCGGGGTGCGTATTATTGCCATTGTCACAGGCAGCAAAGATCGGAAGATCCGTGATGCCAAGGCAGCAGAGCTCCTTGCCAAGGGATTTGCTTTAGTGCCCCGGAAACCAGTGGCTGAAACAGTAATGACTAAGCCAGAAGATGTTCTGCAAGACACTAAAATAAAAGCCGCTAATGAGCAGCAGCAAAGGCTGCCTTCCGAAAAGAACAAGGAGGATGACTCGTCTCCTGCACCTGGTGGAAACTGGGGCATGTTTTTTTTGGGCTTAGGTGTCGGTCTGGCACTATTAGGCCTGCTGGGTATTTATCGATCAAGAAAGCGCCCCAAAAAATACCTCCGCATGCGCTGAATATCACTGATGATTGTGCCTAAAAAGCTCTATTGGTAGTGCTCTTTATATTCTTTAGGTGAGAAGCTTTTGGGCACACCCTCAAATGGTGTCCTACGCGTGGTTCTGCGGGTCTGAGCTTCTCTGAGATCTTTCAGGGTATCAATACTTGCCAGTAATCCCTTAGAATATCGGGCAAGCCGTATGGACATCCCCGCTATTGTCGCCAAGGCATAAACAAAATTTACATCATTCAAGGTGAATTCCCACGGTTCGGAGGTATAGACTCGAAGTGCACCCATGGTCTTTTGATTTACCTGGATTGGCACGGAAAGTATTGAAGCTATGCCCTCTTTCTGAGCTTCTTCAGGATATTGCAGCCGTGGATCATGGGAGATATCAGAAATTGCCACAGGACCATCCTCAAGTGATTGGGCGATTGAATGTAGGGCACTCAAGGGGCCTTTGTTTAGATATTCATCGCTTAGTCCATGCGAGGCTGCCACTTTCAGCTCATTGGTTGTTTGATTGAGAAGAAATAAGGCACAGCCCTTGATATCAAGAGCAGTTTTAATTCCTTCTACTGTCATCAGAACAACTTCTTCAGGTTCTTTGGAATGGGAAATGGTATTCGCGACCTTCAAAAATGTTTCATAATTCAGTTGCTCACGCATGGCGATCTCCTTTTATTCTAAAAAACGATTCTTCGGTGAAAGCGCTTACCAAAATGCTCATGAGATATGATCATTTCAGGGCAGAACTTCCTGGAACACGGCACTTCCGTCTGAAATTAATAAAGCCAAGGCACCTCGTGGTGAGGCAGCTCGGCTTTCTCTTAAGATCCGTGGCTTTCCGTCCCCGTTTCTCAGCGGGTTTGGCCTTTTCTCATTAGCTATAATTGATACTTTATATTATCGAGATAAATGTGGCTGTGTCAATACAACAAGGTGGTATAGCCTAACGTTTTATAGGGCTATAATGCGTGTCACATAGACTGAGGTAAATTGACGTTACCCCAATTCTTTGGCGGCTGAAGATTTTACCAGGATTTTTTTTACTAAAACAAGAGAGATAGTATGGAACAGTTTCTCTCTTTTGAACCCATCTATTCTACAACAGCGTCGTCTTGTAGCCATAACGTTTGCAAAACCATTTTTTCTGAGTAAGTAGTCGGGATATGGTTATCACTGGTTGTTTACCTGCCTTGAGACAGGAAGTATTGAACCAGGCTATGTACAAGCTGGGTCATAAAAGAAAAATCCAGTTTGTCCATGGTATCAGATGCTCGGTGGTAATGCGGGTTCCTGTAGAAGGCCGTATCAGTAATCATAACGGCATTGTATCCCCGGTCCCAGAAGGCAGCATGATCACTGAGTCTGATATTTGGAAGCAGGTAACCGCTCCCAGGAACGGTTAATTTTTCCACCGGTAAGGCCTTATTTTTCTTAAAGGATTGAAAGAGCGTGTTGGTAAATTTTCGTGACCGATAGTTCCCGACAATACCGATATAGTCACCTCTGTTAGGATATCCCATGAACATCAGCGGAAACGGGTACTTTTGACACCCTGGCTGATTGCAGGTATAGCCAACCATTTCAAGACATATCATGCCATCAATTTGCTCTTTGTTCTTTTTGGCTTTTCTCGCGTACACCCTGCTGCCCATGGCCCATGTTGCATAGGCTGGCGGTTCTTCCAGAGCAAACGATATAAAGCGAACAGTTAGGTCGAGTCCCTCTGTTGCTCGTAACCCGGCAAGAGTTCTTGCAACCTCCAACTGCACCGCTATTGCACTGGCATTATCGTCTGCGCCAACCGTTCCCTTTACAGAATCATAGTGGGCGCCGATAAGAACAACCTGGGCATTCCCTTTTCCAAATACAACATCAGCAACAATGTTGGAGACGGTCTTCTTTTGGAAAGGATAAGACTCTCTTTTTGAGCCGACATCGATATCTTTATAGATGTCTTCAATGTACTGTGCAGCCTTTTCATGATCCCAAAGTGTTGCGATACTTCTCTCGCCAATGGTTTTGGTCAGCGCCTGTAGATGGAACTCCAGATTTTGTCTTGTGGTCTGTAGGTCAATCATCTAACCATCATCACCTTCAAAGGGATCAATTGGCATTTCGATCACCTATTTCCGCCTGCCTCATGGGCATGGTGTCAATTAAGGCAAATAACGTACCAAGTTCCAGACTGCTGGATCGGTTTTTTATACCGCCGTCCTTACCGATCAGAAGTACGTTATTGCCATCATTGCGAAAGTACTTTTTCGTTTCTAGCACAAACTTTTGATCCAGCTGCCCAGGATAATTTGAAATAACTCGTTTGCCTTGAAGAACAAACCAGTAAATATGCCTGTCACGAATTTCGTCATCGGCATGCTGTAAAAGGGCTATGTCATCGTCTGTGCTTCTCTCTGAGAGAATCAGGATTATTCTTTTTTGCCATTCAAACTCGCTGATGTTTTCCACTCCATAGACCTCATTGTGAACAACAAACGATATAAGAATACTACTTATAGCCGCGAAACAAATAAACAAGCGCCTGGTGACTGTATCTGAAAGTAAACGGTATGGTCCTATTTTTTTGATCATCTGGTTTATTCTTACTGAACAGCCAAGGGAATATCGACACAGCCCTGGAACAGATATCTTACTTAGTATGAGCCACTTGCAAAACGGGTTTTTCGTTCAACCTCCACGTTATGCTTAAAATTTTATCCTTGGAATATCAATTATATGGCTGTGGTAAAAATTTTTCGCATGGTTTGACTCTGAACGAAAAGCATCATTTTGCAAAAGGCTCAGTATGGCTGACGTTCTTGAGGAAGCTCTCTTCAAGCAGCTGGGAAGATGCTGGACCAGTTGCTGATGCGAACAAAACCTTTTCGCCGTTCGTTGTGTATCCGTCGTTCTATATCCTCACTACGCCGCTCTTGGCCGCCCCTGTTGAAATATACAAGCGAGTATCGCTGACGCCTGTCATCACTGGATCGTCGATCGAGATAGGGATCGGAGGCTCTGAGATTTGTTGCAGTGTGCCGATATTTTTTTAACATTGCGTCCATTACTGCCACCAGTCTTTGCGAAGACCTTAAGCTGCTCTTCAGTTATCGTCTCCATTGCTTTGACCTAGACAATAATCACTGGAGAATGTGTTGGCCACTGCGTACGAGAATCGAAGCTTTCATCATGGAGCATGATCCTACCGCTTGATAAATGGATTTACCGAGCCACTTGCAAAACACCCTTTTCGTTCAACCTCTACGTTATGCTTAAAATTCTATCCTCGGAATAGCAATTATTTGTCTGCGGTAAAATTTTTCGCATGGTTTGGCTTTGAACGAAAATCATCATTTTGCAAAAGGCTTCATCGGCTATTTATCTCCGGTGATAAAAGAATCAAAATTGGAAAGTGCCTTTTAAAATCTCATCTGCTTGATGTATGATATAACCAGAAGATATGAGAATTATGCTTAATTTCTAAAACACCTTACGGTTATCTTATGGAAGCGCCTGAATCACTGCCCAGTGCAGACACAATCAATAACTATTTGTGCTCTGAAAATGACAGAATAAAGAAAATTGTCGGAATGGTTGCCAACAACGTGATTGCCGCAGCCAAACAGGCAGCTCTTACCATGGTAAATGATCGAGACCGGGTATCCGATGTTGCCGACTATCTCGATGGTGAATTCAGTTCACAGCTCAACATGGAACAGACTGCTGAGATAGAAGAGATAGCAAAGATAAGTAAAGAATTACAGCGTCACTTTGATACGACCATCATGAAACTGGCTTTCAGGGGATTTAACGACGCGCTTCTCAAGCACATTAAAGATCTGGAAAAACGAGAAGCAGAGCTGCGCGAACGTGAGCAAAATATAGAAAAAATCATATCCAAGCGCATCTCTGAGCTCAAGGAACAAATCACCAGGGAAAGCAGTACTGCCCGAGGATTTTTTGAAAGTGCACTTGCTAAAGCGGAAAAGGTCTTTGATCAGAATAAAATAACTCGTTTTGCTTATTCCTCGATTTCAATATTTCAGGAAGAGTTTTTCGAGCTGCAAGGCTCGTATGATGTGGAACATATAACAAAACTCTACCAAAGAGCTATTGAACCTTTTCAAATAACCAAAATGGTAATGGAGAAAGACGGCAAACTCAGAAAGATAATTACCAACCAGTTTACGGAAGACTGCAGCCAGGATCTCTTTATGTTCTTTTACAAATATTATAATGAGCTTGTCGAAATCTATCAGACCGGAGGAGAGCTGCCTTCAACTGCTGACGAGCTTGCCAGAA
>JABDPQ010000373.1 GCA_013042695.1 Desulfobacterales bacterium
ATCCACGGAGAAGTCGTTGGCATTAATTCGGCACTGTACAGCCGTACCGGCGGCTATATGGGCATAGGCTTTGCCATTCCGATTAATATGGTGAAATCAATTGAAGCTCAACTGCAGAAGCATGGAAAGGTGACCAGGGGCTGGCTCGGTGTTGCAATCCAGGACATTGATGAGAATCTTGCCGAGTCTTTCGGCCTTGATAAAGCTGAAGGGATTCTGGTAAGTGAGACCCAGGCAGACTCTCCTGCAGAGGAGGCCGGTATCATACAGGGGGACATTCTAATAAAGCTGGAAGGTACTGCTCTTAAAGATGTCAATGACTTAAGAAACAAGATTGCCCTGACGGTACCAGGAACTGAAGTCTCAGTGCAACTGATTAGAGAGGGCAAGCCGCTGGATTTACAAGTTAAAATTGGTGAACAGCCGGACAATTTTGGTAGTATTGCCCAGAACAAATCAACCAGCGGGTCACTCGGGAAATACGGCCTTGCTGTTCAGGAACTCACAGCAGATCTTGCCGAGCAACTTGGTTACCAAGGCAGAACAGGTGTGATCATCAGTGAAGTATCTCCAGGAAGTACAGCTGAACAGTCTGGACTAAAACCAGGCCAGCTCATTGAGGAAGTGAACAAAGCTAAGATTACGAGCCTTGAAGAGTTGCAGCAGGCAATTGAGCAATCGCCGGACAGCGGCCGCGTACTCCTACGTGTCCGCTCTGGGCAAACAAGTCTCTACGTTGTTTTACGAACGGAATAAAACAATCCCCGGTATGGCTATCGCGTCTATACCGGGGACTCTTCCTGACGGCGGGAAGCAATTCGTTTAAATATTTTCTGGATTACCGGGAATTTTTCAAAATCATCATTGGAGATTTTACGAAGTACCACATCAGTTGCCGCGACAACAGTGGCATTTCTTCTGCGGTCTTTTGAAAAATAGGCCATTTCTCCAAAAATATTTCCAGAACCCAAAGTTGCCAGGACCTGTCCCTCACCGTCCTGGGATATGACGGTTCCTCTATCGATATAATAGATTCCGTCGGCCTTTTGATTGATGGTAATAATTTCATCTCCCTGGTTGTGCCATTCCAGTGCAAAACAGGATTCCCAACCGGTCTCAACAACCAGGGCATTATAAAATTCAATATCAATTGCTTTGAGCAGCTCTTTCGAGAGATGAAAAAGCCGAACACCCAGCGGATCTCGCTTGGAATCATAGATCTTCATCCCCAAGCGCCTGAAATCTTCTCCGGGGTAAGGTGTATCCCGGATATATTCGAGTACTCTTTCGGTTGCAATATCCATTGTTCCAGACATTTGTTGAAACAATTTCTCTGCCTGGCCAAGCTTGTTTCGCACCTTGGGAAAATCTGGCTGAAGAGACAGCTTTTCATTTCCACAAAAAAGGTCGACTGCTTCATTTTTCAAACCGATGAAATCATTGAGCATCGTCTGGTCAACGTCTGGAGGGAGACGGTGTAAACCTGGTTTGTAGACACTGAGTAAATGGATCGGGTGGCTGAGATTCTGGGGTGTAACCTTACCAATGTTGACCAAAGAGCTGCGCTCTTCATCCTGCAATGCAGCAACATCACGATCCATCAAAAGCGACGTCCCAAAGTAGTCGCAGAGCTCTTCAAGCCGGCTTGCTGCTGCAAATCCAGTACCAAATTTGGCCGTTTTACCGCCAATTTGAGCCTCAACGATATGCCCCATAAAGAGCCCCATTCTCGTCGACGCCACACGCTCCTGCTCGATTGCATAGGCAAGATCAATTGCCGCCGCAAGTGCTCTTCTACACATCTGTGCGGCATTTTCTCCAACACGTTTACCAAAAACTATCAGGGCCCCATCACCTGCTGAGGGCTCAATCTCAACGGGTTCGAAACGTTTCTTTTTGATGACCTCAGCCAAATTGTGATGATACTCAATAACGAAATCCCTCACCTCTTCAGGAGTCATTTGACTGGTAATCCGCGAATAACCTACCATGTCTGTGATCATCATTACCACTTCACGCTCGGCATCCACTTCCTGTTTCGGGCTCATTCCAGATTTTTTACCTTTGATTCCCATATGCGTTAACGCTTGGGCTGCATGATCGTCAGTCACATGATTCGCTCGTGTATGTGTATACATGTCTCCACTTACCATGATTTACAAAGTCCACTCTTGTTAACCTCAAGCAGAAGGATTCCAGTAATTGTATACTTGTTTACTTTTCAATGTCAAATCATTGAGAAATAAAGGGAAAAGTGGGTGCAGAGCGTATTGTGGACCAATCGTCCTGCACCCACCAGAAAGGAAGTTATTATTATCAGGTATCAGGAAAACAAATCTTGATTAAATCTTTGAAGCTACTAACAAAAAGTGCCTCAACTCCTTCTTTTATATGTTCTGCAAGCATAGTAAAGTCTTCTCGGTTTTCCTCCGGCATAATAATTCGCTTGATATTCACCCTGGTTGCAGCAATCACTTTTTCTTTAACGCCGCCGATCGGCATTACCAGGCCACTGAGCGTCAACTCTCCTGTCATCGCCGTGCCAGCAAGCATTGGTTGCCCGGTGGCCAGCGAGTAGAGTGCGCAGGCCATGGTAATGCCAGCAGATGGACCATCTTTGGGAGTGGCACCAGCGGGGACATGCAGATGTATGAAATTTTTTCTGAAAAACTCCATCATCTTTTCATTATCTGTAAAAAGCGACCTTACATAGCTGTAGGCGATCTCAGAAGACTCCACCATCACGTGCCCAAGCTGCCCCGTCTGTTTAAATCCCGGGGTTCCTGTTGCAACCGAAGCGGCTTCAATGTGAAGCGTAGCCCCGCCCATACTGGTATAGGCAAGACCTGTTACTACCCCAATTCGCGGTTTGCTGAAAATTTTCTCATCAGAGAAAACTTTTCTGCCAAGCATATCCGGCAAATCTGACTTTTTTACCCGAACTTTTCTTGATGGATCGCTGACAAGTTCTTTTGCCACTTTGCGGAATATCTTTTTGATTCGATTTTCCAGGCCCCGGACTCCTGCTTCTCTGGCATATCCATCAACGATGGCATTGAGAACTGGCTTCGGTATACTGACTTGTCCTCTCGTAAGACCATGCTGTTTCAACTGTTTGGGGATCAGATGACGCCGCGCAATCTCAACTTTTTCGGCCTGAATGTAACCCGGCAGCCGGATTACCTCCATGCGGTCAATCAACGGACCGGGGATTGTTTCCATCTGGTTCGCCGTGCAGATAAACAGGACCTTTGACAGATCAAAGCGTACATCAAGATAATGATCGAGGAAGTCGCGATTCTGTTCTGGGTCAAGGACTTCAAGCAGAGCAGACGCTGGGTCGCCACGAAAACTTGCCCCGATTTTATCAATCTCATCTAGCATAATCAAAGGATTAGCTGTGTTGCATGTTTTCATCGCCTGCAGAAACTTACCCGGCAATGCTCCAATATAGGTGCGCCGATGGCCTTTGATTTCTGCCTCATCACGCATGCCGCCAAGCGAGAATCGATAAAATTGCCGACCAATACTCCTGGCTATAGATTGCCCCACAGATGTTTTACCAACACCGGGTGGACCAATGAGCAGAATAATAGAACCGGAAAGATCACCTTTAACGATGCCGACGGACAGCAACTCGAGTATGCGTTCTTTAACCTCGTCAAGCCCGTAGTG
>JABDPQ010000375.1 GCA_013042695.1 Desulfobacterales bacterium
ATGAGGTGTTTGTGCGCTATGTATTGAGAGATCCTACTTCCTGGGCCTTTGACATCAGCTATATCATGTATGGCACCCTGTTCATGATGGCTGGTGGCTATGCCCTTTCGCGTAACGCTCATGTTCGCGGTGATTTTGTCTACCGACTCTGGCCTCCGCGAATCCAGGCGAGTATCGAGCTGGTTCTCTACTTTATTTTCTTTTATCCTGGAGTACTTGCCCTGATTTATGCCGGAATTAATTATGCCGCAGAATCCTGGAGTTACATGCCCTATGGACCCAGCGGACTGCGCGGTGAAATTAGTATCAACAGCCCGGCCGGAGTACCTGTCTTTCCGCTCAAAACCATCCTGCCGATTGCCTCGGCGGTACTTTTGTTGCAGGGGATAGCAGAGACAATACGCTGTGTATTATGCATCAAAACAGGTGAGTGGCCGGCGCGACTGCACGATGTCGAGGAAATGGAAAAGGTACTGATTGAACAGCATCAGCGGGAAGAAGCCGAAAAGGCCCGGCTGGCTGCTGAGAGTAAGGAGGGTGCGAAATGACAGATCCCCAGATTGCTATGGTGATGATGGGGTCGTTTGTGGCCTCAATTCTTCTTGGTTTTCCTATATGTTTTACTCTGATCGCCATGGGTGTCGGCTTTGGCTATTATGCCTACGCACCGGCGGACTGGATGGCGAATCCGCTGCAGAACAATATCTTCGACCTGTTGGTCAATCAGACCTATTCGGTTATGATCAATGATGTTCTGGTCGCCGTGCCATTATTCTTGTTCATGGGCTATATCGTCGAGCGGGCAAATATCGTCGAGCGTTTATTCTACAGCCTCAACATCGCGGCCCGTTTCATTCCAGGTGCTATGGCTGTTGCAGCTTTGATGACCTGCGCAATATTCGCCACTGCAGTCGGTATTGTCGGGGCGGTTGTGACCTTAATGGGGCTACTGGCTTTTCCGGCCCTTCTAAAAGCAGGCTACGATGAGAAGTTATCGGCGGGCGTCGTCTGCGCCGGAGGGTGTCTCGGTATACTCATACCGCCAAGCATCATGCTCATTGTTTATGGCGCAATATCGGGTGTATCGGTTGTCAGGCTTTATGCCGGGGCCTTGATCCCCGGATTCATGCTAGCCGGCCTCTACATCATGTATGTGGTCGCCCGCGCCTATTTTAATCCCAAACTGGCGCCGAAACCACCTAAGGAACAGACTGATATTCCACACAGTGAACTGGCCATCATGTTGCTTACTTCGGTGTTTCCGCTGACCATTTTGATCCTGTCTGTTCTCGGCTCAATTCTCTTTGGTCTGGCTACACCGTCGGAGGCGGCATCGGTAGGTGCTGCCGGCAGTATTCTGCTGGCCGCGGGTTATCGGGAATTAACCTGGTTACGCCTGAGAGATTCGGTCTACCTGACGGTACGGACTTCTGCCATGGTCTGCTGGCTCTTTGTCGGTTCCTGGACTTTTTCTTCGGTCTTTTCATATCTTGGCGGTCATTTTGTTATTGAAGAGTTTGTCATTGGCCTGAATCTGCCACCGGTAGCGTTTCTCGTTCTGGCTCAAGCTATTATATTTTTGCTCGGTTGGCCGCTTGAATGGAGTGAGATTATCATCATTTTCGTGCCGATCTTTCTGCCGCTGCTTGATGCGTTTGGCATTGATCCGCTATTTTTCGGTATATTGGTTGCATTCAACCTGCAGACATCGTTCCTGACGCCGCCGATGGCGATGTCGTGTTATTATCTCAAAGGTATTGCCCCGCCGCATATACAGTTGACGACGATTTTCAAGGGCTCCTTGCCGTTTCTGTCTCTGGTTCTTATTGCCATGGTCATCCTTTACAACTTTCCGATCATTACAACCTATCTCCCAAATTTGATTTATGGTGCTCATTAATAGTAAGGAAAGGTTAAAAGGAGAAAGAAGATATGGAATTGGCTCTGCTTGGTGCTGCCGAAGCCGTTAAAGCGATTCGTGACGGTCTGATATCATCTGAAGATCTGGTAAAAGAATGTCTGGAACAAATTGACAGGCTGGAGGAACAGGTACAAGCCTGGGCCTTTCTTGAGCCGGAATTTGCCCTTGAACAGTCACGCGAGGCCGATTTAGCCATGAGAGCGGGGAGCCCGCTCGGGCCGCTGCACGGTGTGCCTGTTGGGCTCAAAGATATTTTTGATACCCAGGATTTGCCAACTGAGGACGGGACGATACTGCATGCCGGAAGACAGCCAATCCTGGATGCCACGGTTGTCTCAAAACTACGGGAGGCGGGCGCTATCATCATGGGCAAAACGGTTACCACTGAACTCGCCGTTTTTTCTCCTGGAAAAACCCGTAATCCGCATGATCCCGAGCGCACTCCCGGCGGCTCATCAAGCGGCTCTGCAGCAGCAGTCGCTGCAGGAATGGTTCCCTTGGCTATCGGCACGCAGACAAATGGTTCGGTCATCAGACCAGCTTCGTTCTGCGGCGTATATGGGTATAAACCGACTTTTGGACTGATATCGCGGCATCTTGTTTTGCAGCAGTCGCGACCACTTGATCAGATTGGTGTCTTTGCCCGCAGTGTGAAAGATGCAGCACTTGTTGCCGAGGCAATAATGGGGTTTGATCCGCTGGATCCAGATACCAGGCCGAAGGCAAAACCATCGCTGTTTCTGAGTCAGGCAGAAGAGCCGCCGGTACCGCCGAAACTAGCTTTTGTTAAAAGTCCGGTATGGGACCAGGCGGAAGAGCCAACCCAGGCTGCATTTGCTGAGCTTGTTGCTGAACTGGGAGATCAGGTAACCGAGGCAGTATTGCCCGATGTTTTTGATGATGCCCATGAACAGCATCGGATCATTATGGAAGCCGACCTTGCCCGCAGTTTCGCAAGTGAATATACTGACGGCAAAGAGAAAATGAGTTTGGTGTTGCGGGAAATGATTGAACGAGGACGCACTGTTCTGGCAATGGATTACAACAATGCGCTCAATTCTGTTCCGGAATTGCACGAGAACTTTGCAAAAATATTTCAGTGGCATGATGCAATTATCACTCCAGCAACCATTGGAGAGGCCCCTGTTGGTCTTGGTTCCACAGGGAGTCCTGTTTTCTGCACCATATGGACGCTTTGTGGTATGCCGTCGATTACCCTGCCGCTGCTGCAGGGGGACAATGGCATGCCTTTGGGCGTTCAGTTAGTCGGTCCACGGGGTGATGACGCCAGGCTGCTGCGCACTGCCAGATGGCTGGTCAATGAACTTATCGGATAGATATCCTGTGTGTCCAGGAAAATGTCAGATGTGAACGAGAATAGATCAAGGAGCGACATACGTTATGAGTAATATTATCACCGGTGGAATTGCCGTTCTGATGGCCGTTACCTACCTGCTCTACTATGCTTTCAGGATTGAGTCGATCGTGTTGTGGATCATCATCATAGCCAACCTCTGTGCTCTTTTTTACGACTACTACAAAGGCGTTACAGAGGGAGAGGATCTCATATAGCTGCGGATTCGCACACGTGAGGCTCGTTGGTCGAGGGCTGGTATAACAGAACGCGACACGCACCTTTGATATCTTGGAGAAGCTCAGATGAAACCTATTATTCTTGTTACCCGTAAATTGCCCGAAGCGGTTGAAGATCGTCTGCGCAGAGACTACGATCCAATCCTCAATCCTACCGATACACTTTATACGAGTGATGAAATCATTGAGAAGGCAAAAGGAGTTGATGCAATCCTTCCCTGCCATACTGAAAAATTTACCGCAGATGTTATTGCCCAGCTGCCTGATAACGTTAAAGCTATCGCCAACTTTTCAGTAGGCTATGATCATGTCGATACCGAAGCTGCTAAAAAACGAGGACTCATTGTCACGAATACGCCTGACGTCTTATCGGATGCCACCGCAGAATTAACCATCATGCTGATGCTCGGTGCTGCCAGGCGGGCAAGCGAAGGTGAGCAGCTTGTTCGCACCAAAGA
>JABDPQ010000376.1 GCA_013042695.1 Desulfobacterales bacterium
GCAAATTCCAGCACAGGATCTTTTACGAGCAAGAGGTGCCGATAGCTGATCCCGGCATGAAAATGAAATTGTTCACTGCCGCACTCATGTTCCAGCGTATCAATAAGTGCTGCCGCTTCTTCGGTACTGATATGGCCAGAAGAAAATTCGATCATAGACACATGGTCAGTGGAATGATAGTCCAGGGTTACCAGATTGCAGCGAAATGCTGTTTCATCGGCGGTGATGGCAACCCCCATGCTCGCAGCTTCAAGTGGAGCTCTGCCGGTATAGTATGTTTGTGGGTCATATCCGAGCAAGGACATATTGGCGACGTCACTTCCTGGAAGAAACCCAGTTGGAACGGTATTGGCGACAAACAGAGTGCCCTTGCTGCAGAGTTCATCCATTGCAGGGGTTCGTGCAACCTGCAGAGGCGTTTTGTTGCCGATTTCGGGTACGGGATGGTCTCCCATGCCATCGCCGACCAGGATGAGATATTTCATTAATTACCCGCTTTGCCTGGCATTATTCGTCCTCAATAAGGACGCGGATTTTGACCGTTGGTTCTGTACAGGCATCCAGTGCATCGATCTCTTCCACCGCTTTTTCGACGCTATCTTCCAGTGCTTCGTGTATTCTGAAGACAACATGTACCGGCTCACCGGCTCGCTGCCCTTTTTGGATTACAGATTTGATTGATATACTGTATTTTCCGAGAATGCCTGAGATAGCCGATAAAACACCAGGTTGGTCCAAAGCGGTAACGCGAAAATAATAGGGGCAGGTCAATTCACTGATTGGTTTGATGGATGGCGACGTGAAAGTCTCCGGCAGATATGAAAGAGCTGGTATTCTGTTTATGGAATTAAAAACCATATTGCGGGCAATATCAACCACATCAGCAGCGACAGCGCTTCCGGTGGGCATCATTCCTGCACCATGGCCATAAAGCAAAACATCGCCAACTGTATCACCGGTAAACTGTATGGCGTTGAAAGTTCCATTAATATTGGCCAGCATGTGCGACTCGGGCACCATAGTCGGGTGTACGCGCGCTTCAACATCAGTACCGTGATTCCTGCTGATAGCGAGCAGTTTAATCCGGTAACCGAATTCTCTGGCAAATTCAATATCGATCGGTTTGATCTTGCTTATTCCTTCAACCGTGACATTGTCAAGGTGGATATGCTGCCCGTAGGCGATGGTCATCAGGATGGCCAGCTTGTGGGCGGTATCGATGCCTTCAACATCATATGTCGGGTCTGCCTCCGCATAGCCCTTTTCCTGAGCCTCTTTGAGAACCTCCTCGAACGGGGTACCATGTTCTGTCATGCTGGTCAGGATGTAATTTGCCGTTCCATTCATGATGCCTCTGATCGTGTCGATCCGGTTTGCCACTAAGCCCTCTTTAAGGGCCTTGATAACAGGTATTCCTCCACCAACGCTGGCCTCAAAACCAACTTCAACATTGTTGGCAAAAGCAGCATCAAATATCTCTTTACCGTGGATGGAGAGCAGTGCTTTGTTGGCAGTGATCACATGCTTGCCACGCTTGATGGCTTCGAGCATGAAAGATTTTGCGGGTTCAATGCCGCCGATGAGTTCAACGACAATAGAAATATCAGGGTCGTTGAAGATGTCATTGGCATCCTTGCTCAAAGAAACTGCACTGAATTGTTCAGGCAGTGTTTCAACGGTGATGTCGGCTACCCGACTGAGAATTATCGGTATGCCTATCTTTTGCTGAAGTCGATCCTGCTGTTCAAGCAATGTTTGCGCAAGACCACTGCCGACTGTGCCAAAACCAATCAATCCTAGACGAATCTCTTTCATGATGTGCCCATTGATGTCATTCAGAGGTGAATTCCATGAAGCTAAATGCACGCTATACGCATGGCATACGCGGCTATCAAGGCTCATTTTCTTGGTCCGGCAAACGTACTCATTTTCAGAATTAAAGTCAAAAAAATAGCCAAGATATTTTCCTGGCTCCGGGTTTGCATTTCGGCTATAATCACTCTCTGCTTATTGTCTGACGCAGCACTTGGCGCCAGCAGGGGTATCTTGCAAGTGCCAGATACATGAATGAGGTAACGAGGATTTTATAAATCATTCCACGATTTGCTTTATAACAGTACTTAAAACGACAAAGGAGAGAGATTATGAGTATGAATATTTTGGCCTTTGGGCCAAATGGCAGCGGTAAAGGGACTCAGGGAGCGATTGTTCATAAAAAATATCATATCCCACATATTGAGTCCGGTGCCATTTTTAGAGAGCACATTGGTGGAGGAACCGAGCTAGGTAAAAAGGCTAAAGAATATATTGAACGCGGTGACCTGGTTCCAGACGACATAACGATTCCGATGATGATCGAGCGGCTGCAGAAAGATGACTGCAAAGAAGGCTGGTTGCTTGACGGCTTTCCCCGCTCCAAAGATCAGGCGATAACCTTGGCCAACAACCTCAAAGACGCTGGCATCGAACTCGATTATGTGATTGAGATCGTACTTGATCGACAAATTTCCAAAGAACGCATAATGGGGCGCAGGCTCTGTGTCAATGACAACAATCACCCAAATCACATCGCTTTTGATGCAATTAAGCCAGTTGAGAAGGACGGCAAACTTGTCTGCCGTGTATGTGGCGGTGAGTTGAAAACCCGGGCCGATGATCAGGATGAGGGCGCTATCGATAAACGTCATAATATCTACTATGATGAGCAGACCGGAACCATGGCTGCTGTCAACTATTTTAAGCAGGCTGGTGGACCAAAGG
>JABDPQ010000380.1 GCA_013042695.1 Desulfobacterales bacterium
CCTTTGGGGCGTGCAATTTGTGGCCAGACAGGGAGAGGAAGTCGATATCGAGTTCTCGAAGGTTGATCGGTATTTTACCAACTGTCTGAACGGCATCAGTATGAAATGAGATATTTCTGTCCTTTGCCATTCTAGCCATCTCCTCTACAGGAAAGATTACTCCTGTTTCATTATTGGCCCACATGGCACTGACAATTGCGGTTTCTTCTGTGAGTGCCTCAACGTATTCGTCAAGATCGATCATGCCATCATCTGCCACCATAAGTCTCGTAACACGGTAATTATTTCCACTGATGGAGCTGAGGTTTTCGCATAAATTTTTTATGGCGGGATGTTCAACCCGAGTTGTGACGATATGGCGTTTGTCAGGATGCGTCCGCAGCGCAGAAAGAACAGCTGTTGAATCACTTTCTGTTCCACAACTGGTAAAAATAATTTCCTCTGCATCACAGCCCAGCAGACTGGCCACCTGCCCTCTTGCCTTTTTGACAGCACTACCAACCTGGCCGCCGAAGGAGTGCATACTGGACGGATTCCCATAAAAATCTGTCAAGTATGGCATCATCGCCTCAACGACCTCAGGGGCAACCATGGTTGTTGCATTATTGTCCATGTAGACGATCTTTTTGTCTGACATTGTCATCACTTTTCTTCCTCCACAATCAAGGTATCAAGCACCTGTTCACGAAGTCTTTTCTCGACGTATTCCTTAAGCGTTGTTTGAGACTTGAAACAGCTTGTGCAGGATCCACGTAAAGAGACAATGACAAAATCACCATCGACATCAATAAGCTCTATATCTCCTCCGTCTTTTTTAAGGCCCGGCCGCACTTCTCTTTCCAGCACCTCTTCGATTTTCTTTATTTTCTGAAGCATTGTCATACGTTTTGGGGCTGCTCTGACCGGAACGATTTTCAAATCGTCAGAAACCGTCTGCAGCAGCAATCCTCGAAGCTTATCCTCACATTTGCCACATCCTCCTCCTGCCTTGGTGAAGTTGGTAATCTCCTCGACAGAACGAAGACCGGATTCTTTGATTGCTCGAATTACCTCAAGATCCGTGACGCCAAAACACTCACAGATGACTTCGCCCTCGGCCATGGGTAATACCAATCCGCGAAAATCAGCGATTGCCGCTTCAAGTGCCTCTCTGCCCATAACAGAGCAATGCATTTTCTCTTTGGGTAGCCCGCCAAGATATTGAGCAATATCTTCATTGGTAATTTTTTCAGCTTCATCAACGGTCTTGCCTTTAATCATTTCAGTAAGCGCTGATGATGATGCAATGGCACTGGCACAGCCAAATGTCTTGAATTTTGCGTCAACAATACAACCGTTGTCTATTTTAAGCGTTAATTTCAGAGCATCACCGCAGGCAAGTGACCCGACATCACCGGTTCCACTCGGCTCCTTAATTTCTCCAACGTTTCGAGGGTTTTCAAAATGTTCCGTTACTGTATCCGTATAATCCCACATATGTTACTCCTCATGCACTCATTAATCATATTACGTCCTTACACTACGGGACGATAATACCTCACAACCAAAAAGCAACTGGCAAACCGGCAGAACTTTAGCCCTGTTTTAGGCAACTATGCTGCGGGAGTATCACCCTCTGTCAACCCGGCATCGAGCAGCATATTGCGGGCTGCAGCAACAAGATGATCCGTCCCTGCATGGTCCCTTGATTCGACATAAAACCGAACCTTGGGTTCAGTGCCGGACGGTCTAATCATCAGCCAGGAATCATCCTCAAAAATCATTTTACGCCCATCAATTGAGATGACTTCTTTGATAACTTTTTCTTCATCACCAACAAGCACCTTTTCGCCGGCCTTGTATCTCTCAAGAAACCGGAGGGCCTCCATCAGGTGCTCTCCGCTTAAAACGACTTCGATACCATCCCTATCTGGATGATAGGCGCCAAATTTATCTTCCAGCTCCCTTTTAAAATCACCGAGATTTTTTTTCGTCGTCAACACCATATCCAATGCCAGGAGGAGCCCAATATAGGCGTCCTTTTCAGGTGTATGTCCAATAATCGAAATGCCATCTGACTCTTCGAAAAGGACCAACGCTTTTCCTATCACCGGCTTGAATTCCTTAAACCCGACCCGAGGTTCAAACACCTGCTCGCCAAGAGCTTTTGCAATTGCATTGGCAAAATTGGACGTAGCGACAGTCTTGGCAACCATGCCTTTTTTACCTTTGTATTCATGGAGAAAATAATATGCCATGGCACCGAATTGATTCATACTAATTTCAGTTTCTCCGTCGGTAAAGCGGATGCGGTCGCCATCCGGATCAATAATCGCCCCTATTCTTAGCTGGGAATTACCGCGCCGTAGCTCTTCTCCAACGCCAACCATGTTGACAGACGAGGGTTCGGGGGCGATACCGCCAAATGACACATCTGCCCCGCCCCTGAGCATTGTTACATTGGCTGAAGCCTTTCCAAAGAGACGTTTTATGTGAAGTCTGCTCGCACCATGAACCGAATCGACAACGATTTTTACGTGTTTGGCAGCAGATGCTTTTTCAATAAGTTGGGAATAGTCGATTCCATGATACTCTTCATTGCTGTTGACCACCTTCTGCCACAACGAAAAGGAATCAATAGACTGGAGCTCGCCTCGACGTAGCTCAGCATCGGGAGCTCGTAATACACCATCAGAAACTATTTGCCTGGAGTATTTGGTTATCAACGATGTCAACTCAGATGCGGCAGGGCCGGCATCGGCGGCATTAAATTTGTAGCCGCCGTACTCTAGTGGATTATGAGAGGGGGTGAGATTTACAGAAAAAGCCCCGTCTAATTCAAGCAGCGCTGCAGACAAAACACCCGTCGTTGTTTCCCCGCAAAAATATACCTGAAAACCATGATCGATGAGGACGTCACATACTGCCTGAGCGAGTATGTCTCCGCCAAAACGATTGTCAAAGCCGACCAGACAGCCGCGACGGCGGGCCTCTTCAAGTGATGACACCCCCAGATGCTGAGCAAGCTCAGGACTACTTTCCAGTGAATAGTAAAGTTCAACAATACCATTTGTAACGGATTTCACTGACCCAACAAAAATATCCTTGCCGAGAACCCCTCTCCATCCAGATGTGCCAAAAGAAATCTCGGAACAAGGGACATCTGAATTTGAAATAATCTCATCTTCAATATGCTGGTATGCTCGGGATCTGTATTGCTCAACTACCGGATCCTGTTGATCTTTATATTTCAGCAGCTCCTTGATCAACCTGAAATAATCACTGTCGCCGTGGCTTCCTCGGACAACATAAGTATCATAAAGTCTTTGACAGGTGGCCTCTAAATTCATCTGGTGGTCTCCCTCATGGTTGAATAGATTGGTTTGACCCGCATCTCTTTTTTGCAATTTAGCTAAAATTAGTCATTTATAGATACGACAGAAAATGAGGATTGTACAGGTGTATAATACTCCTGCCCGATCAAATTCAAACAGTATAAAACACATCCTCATTACAGAGAAAACGCATTCTCAAAATAGCAAATAAATGAAAGAGACGCTATTTCATCATCTTTATTGAAACTCGAAGGTAAATATCTAAATTATCATACTGTTTTTCCCGAAACATGGAGTAAGCCGGACAACATCAATTCATGAGTTGCCAGTGATAACTGCAGTTGGGCTTTGATCTGGATAATAGGGATCTAATTAAAAAGAAAAACTATTCAGGCAGTTAGGATTTTTCATCATTCACCCGGAAGCTATTTAAATGTTGAGGTTCCAGCCGACCATTGATAATTTTTTTTTCTCTTGTATGGTGCAAATAAGAGAGGATTGTAACAATGAACAATTTGCATGGTGTGATACTCAAGAAATAACACTCTAGGACCCTTTAAACGCTTAATATTATACCGTGAATTATTACGCGCTTTTTAACTTAGTGAAAGAACCTTTTGCTAATTCACCGGACCCTGATCTGTTTTATCATTCCGTCCAGCACCATTATTGTCTGCAGAAGCTCGAACTGGCTTTACGGTTGCGCAGAGGCTTGAGTGTCGTAATTGGTGCCGTAGGTACCGGCAAAAGCACCATGTGCAGAGCTCTTCTCCAATTACTAAACGATGACAGCGGTGCAATTTCAGTTCACCTCATCCTTGACCCGGCCTTTGCATCTCCTCTGGAGTTTCTGGCAACCATTGCCACGACCTTCGGAATTGAGAAGGAAGACAGCTCTGAGTGGCAGATGAAGGAAGCGATCAAAAACTACCTGCTGCACCAGGGGATTGACAAGAACATCATACCGGTATTGATCATCGACGAAGGACAAAAACTTCCTGTCTTCTGCATTGAAATTCTTCGTGAATTCCTCAACTATGAGACCAATCATAACAAACTGCTGGAAATCGTCATTTTTGCCCAGGAGGAATTTTCCGAGTCACTGAAAGATAGACCAAATTTCAGCGACCGAATCACCTCCTTGCATAAGCTTGGACCACTCAGTTTCAAAGAAACCTGTAACCTGGTCCGCTACAGAATACAGCAATGCCGCAACGATGGTGATACCGGCCCAGAGCTTTTCCCGTGGTCGTCTCTGCTGTTGATCTTTCTTCTGACAAAAGGATATCCAAGAAAGATTATCATGCTCTGCTCGAAAATACTCCTGGCCATGCTGGTAAAAGAGAAGACAAGAGCAACACTGTCACTGGTCTGGAACAGCGCCGGGGAAACCTCAATTCCCCAGATAAGCAATCTTAGCAAGAAACTCTATGGCGGCGGGATTCTGATTCTTCTGGTGGGTGGTGTTCTGTTGTTTAATAGCAACGGAAGCCTGATTACTAGTGTAAAAGAGAGGTTCGAGCCGAAAAAATCTACCCAACAGGTGGTGCGTGATCCAAGATCACCTTCGACAGGGAGAATAGTCCATAAACAATCGCCAGATACTGGCCATAAAAGTAATCTCAATTCTGTCACCGCATCTCAACCCCCGCCAGACGAACTTGGCTATCTGATAGTATTGAAAGGAATGTCTTTGAGCAGGATGGTTACCCGCGTATACGGCAGATTCACCGAACATAATCTTCGCATGGTACTCAAGGCAAACCCATATCTCAGTAATCCGGCCAAGCTGAAAGTTCAGACCAAGATTTTTTTCCCACGATTGCCGAATTCTTCCACGAGCAAACTCACCCCCATTCTTGTCCGCCTTGGCGAGTTCAATACCTTGCAGGCGGCCTATGATTTCCTCATATCAAATCTTAAGACAGGCGAGGCGATGCGCATTTTGCCCATGTGGAATGGGGAGTCACGGCTCTTTTTTCTTGTTGTTCTAGAAAAAAAATTTCAAGAAGAGAAGCAGGCCCAGCAGGCAATTGCCAGGCTCGACAGCAGTTTTCGATCGGCTGCAACGGTTATCAAGAACCTGGACGGTATACCTCTTTAATACTGAACAACAGAGCTGGGGCTTCCTGAACCGGAAGTAAACTGCATGGAGAGATCGTCTATATACACCTTATCTACATAATCTTTATTAACGAAATTATGTATACCTATTTCCGGAGGTCGGTCGGTTCCGAATGTCTCGGTGGTCAGCGAATTGTCGATGATGGGATTGACCGCACCACTGTCCCAGAGTATATCCTGATACAGTGAAAAATCCCAGTCGATGGTTTCTCGCGGGTAGGAATCGGCACCCTGTATAGAGCCGCTGATAAAATTGCGACGATCATCAAAACCGTCACCATCGAGATCCTGACGGTTGCCGCTTCCATCAACAATATACTCCTCTTGCAGATGCACGACCAGGCTGGCCCAGTCAGTCAGTAAATCGCCGCTCTGCACACTGCCATCCGCAATCTCATGAGAGTCAATCAAACTGTAGCTCCCTCCTACATTTCTCCAGAGAACAACATAGAGGGTATCGGTCGATAGCCCCCAGCTGCAGAATTCGGCAGGTAAACTGTCCTTATCTGAGCAGTCGTATATTTTAAGGAAGGACAAGCCATACATTTCAGTGCCGGTGTCCCTAAAGGTCAGTCCGACAAGGAATTCCGCATTTTCACCCTTCTTCTTTTTTTTCTTCAGATCTTCAATAATTTTCACCTTCACCTGCAGGTCATAGCTCAACAGCTCATCATTGTCTGCCCAGATTTTAGCCAGATTAGGTAATGTTGCATCGGGATTGGTCCAATTAAGACGCATGTAGGTATCATCACCTTTGAGCTCAACGGCTGGAGTACCATCAAGCTCCTTTTTTTTATCTTTCAATTTTCCCTTTTTACCGTCAAATTCCCAATTTTCTTTGAACTCCTTTTTTGATTCTTTATCATCATCAAAAGGAAAATCTATGGTAGGTCCACCCTCCTTGGTAATCCGATAGGTAATTTGCCTGGTAGCATTGAGCTCCCGGTTTCCCTGGTCCAAAATGCCGGTTGACAGCAAGGTATAGACCGGTTCCACGTATGAAAGGGCAAGCTGAAAACGATCACCGTTACTGAAGCTGAACGTGTGGCCGTCTAGAAGTGGAAGCAGGGTATCGGGGTCATCAATATTTTTGTTGATGATCGGGATGGCATACTGTCCACCGGACTCGGCCAGGTAGAAAGCACGGAACCCATCCATAGAGCCGAACTGGTTTACAGATGAAGTGGCATTCATGGTCAACAGCACCCCGCCAATAGCGGCAACAATAACCATGACAATAACGATGCCGATCAGGATCGATCCCCTGTTATTGTCGGTACATGACCATTTCAATTCAGAATTGAGAGCATTAGAAGTTTTGAAAATTATCATATCCCTCTTTTCACATATTGCGCAGAGCAATCCTTGTCTGTAAATCAACATCGATATTGTCCGGTCCCTGCAAGCTCAGATTGATATCGATGAGCCGGGTGTTAGCCGACCAGGCAGAAGCACTTGAGTTATAGCCAGTATGGTAGCCCAACACCAGACCACTGACCTGGTCAACCAGGGGTTGGTTATCAAAAAGCAGGGTCGAGCCGACCAGCCGAGCCTCATGATTCTCCTCGGCCCCCCCCCGCAGGGCGGTAAAAGCAATTCTAGTAGGAGTGGCTATTGACGTGTCAGAAAGGGATTGCAGCTCTTTGGCCAAACGCATCATGGCCAGTTGTCCCTTGGCGGTGGTTGCAGTAGTTTCCCTGGCAAAGACAAAACCGCGGGAAAAATGAATAAAGCCCATGGTGCCCGCAAGACCAAGGATCCCCAGCAGGGTAAGGACCAGTAAAAGTTCCAGCAGAGAAAAGCCTCGATTCTCTCCTGGATAAGGTATTAGGATCTGTCGCCAGCTTTTTCGCATAAAACTCACCTACGGCACTTCGTCGGTAAAGAGCGTGGTAAACGTGGCGCCAAATGCCACAGGCCGAATGATCACTTTGAGAACATGCTGACTCCCTCCAGCTGACGCCTCCTGGTCACCTCCATCAAAAAGAATAAAGCGGTTTTCCACCACATGATAGTCCCCGTAACCGTTGTTATTGTCCGTTCCCTCTCCCCCGATATCGTTCTGCAAGGCAACCAGGTCGAGTGTGCTATTAGCCTGTTGGCTGCGATAATCAGCGGTCATGTTCTCCAAGGTCCGGTATATGGATAGGGTGTTTCTGAGGTTGCTGAGCGGCTCGCTGGATTTGGTAACTGAGGTTCCCAGGTAGGGCAGGATAACCGCCATCAGCAGCGCGCCCACGGTCAGGGTGATGATGACCTCAAGCAGGGTGAAGCCTGATAACGTGGCACCATTATTTCGGACTTTTCCTGGTCCTCTGCTGAGAATTTTCATGGGATGAAACCGGTGAGCGGAGCAAGAGTAAACGATTCCGCATCAGGGCCAGCACTGATGACTACGGTGATGACGCTGGCCCCGGGATTTCCCCACTGATTAAAAACAATGGGATTGACGCTAGAGCTGATAGTGCCCAAAGCAAGGGTGCCGACAGCGCTGCTCTCTCCGGGAAGAGATGTGGCACTAGTCGCACCATTTTCTTCAAGGGTATAGGAATTTCCGGAAAAATTAATTCCCCAAGTATGGTTGCTGTTCATTGCCCTGGTCTGGGCATAGCGCACATGCCCTTTGACGATTTCCACCTCCGCGAGGAGTTCAGCGCTATTATCCATAGCGCGGCTGATAATTACCGTACTGATGATGCCGATCAGTAGGAGCACACAAATGACTTCCAGCATGGAAAAACCATGACTGCTATTCAGTACTCTCGTAGATCTATTCAGGTGAGTGCTTTGCTTCATGACAAAGCAAAGAAAGCCCCCGGTAAGACAGGGGCTTTCTGATGCCTACAAAGTAATATTATCCTGGATACTACTAGTTTGGAATATAGGCGGTTCCTGATGCGGTTGCGCCGTCAACATTGGAGCCGACCACACCACTGGCGGTTATATCGATTTCTCCCGCTGCACCATCCGCAAAGTCTATGGAAAAATCACCGTCCGTATAGGGATCAACAAGACCATTAGTCATTCCCGTCAAATCGGCCAGATCACCGGGCACAACACTGTTTTGTAAAATATATTTTGCAGAATAGAGGTTGACCTGAGCAATTCCTTCGCTCACCGCTGCTTCAGCAGCCTTATTTTTAGCATCTACCTGCAAGTCTATGAATTTGGGAACGGCCACTGCGGCCAGGATGCCGATCAACACCAGCACCGAAATAATTTCGATGAGGGTAAAACCTTTTTCAGAGCGTAAAATTCGTTGACTTTCCATGTTTTTCTCCTGTTTTTTCTTTACCACCTGATTGCGTGTCCAAATTAGATTTACGTGATTTTCGACTCCAGGCTGCCTAACAGTCAGCATTGAGGTCAGAGAATTACTTTCTCTAATAACCTTTTCGGACAACCACCTTTATCCGTTAAGAAAATTGTATGGAAAGGAGTAATTTTTTTCAAATTTTTCGCTCTATAATTTTTTTTTCTTATTTATTTTCTCTTTTTCCTGTTTTTTTACGTTTTTTTCTTGTTTTTTTTATTTTTTACCCAACGATTTTAGTCAGATCCCACATGGGCAGGAAAATAGCCAGGGCAAAAAAACCGACTACTGCGGTTAAGCAGACAATGAGCACCGGGCCGATGGCTTCGCCAAGACCCTTTGTGGTGTACTCAACCTCTTCGTCGTAGTGGCTGGCAATCTGCCGAAGCATCTCCTCAAGGGATCCAGCTTCCTCGCCAATGGCGACCATATTAACCACCATCGGAGGGAAAAACTTCGCATCCCTTAACGGTTTGGCGATCCCGTGTCCCTCTTCCATCTGCTCAGAAAGCCTATCGAATTCCCGGGCAATGGCGCTATTGCCGATAGCCTCGGAAATGATGGTTATGGAACTGAGGATGGTGACGCCGCTGGCAGTGAGGATAGAGAGGATACTGGCAAAGCGCGACATCGCAGCCTTGTTGAAAAGAGGACCGATAATCGGCATCCGCAGTTGAATCAGGTCGCGGAGGTAGGCGCCGGATACGGTCTTACCGTACCAGTTGAGCACGAGAAACATAACGACTCCACCACCGAGAAGATACATCCAGTAATGGTGCAGCCCGTTGTACATGGCAAGGCATATCCGGGTCGGCAGGGGAAGATCCAAGCCGGCGCTCTCGAAGACGCCGACAAATTTGGGGATAACAAAGGTCAGGAGCACAAAAAAGGCAAGGCCAAGAGCAAAAACAACCATTTTAGGATAGCGCAGGGCGGCCTTAATATCTTCCCGCAGACGGTATTCATGTTCACTGATATAGATGAGCCGATCGAGGACTTCGGGAAGCGTACCGCTTATCTCTCCAGCCCGGATCAAGCTGCAGTAGAGGGGTGGAAAGATATGCCCCTGTTTTAAAAAGGCATCGGTCAGCGAACTGCCCTCTTCAATGTCCTTGTCCATATCGTCGAGGGCATGGATCAACGTCTTGTTGGTTGACTGCGCCTTGAGGATGCCCAGGATACGGATGAAGGTAAGACCGGCGTTAAGCATAGTCCGGAGCTGCTTGGTAAAGAGCAGTAGTTCCTGAGTCCTTACCCTGGCACGCAGAGAAAAGGCACTTGCCGCTGCAGACCTTGCTTTAAATTCCTTCAGAGCGGTTGGGATCACATCCCTGCGGAGAAGGACATTATGAGCCTCCCCGATCGAGATTGCATCTACCTGACCGTTGACTTTTTCTCCCTGCTGATCTCTGCCGCTGTATGAAAAGATGGTCATAAACGTCGTTAAATTACAGGCCTGATCTCAATGGATCAGATTCTTTAAAAAAATGATTTAAACACTTATTGGTACAGGAC
>JABDPQ010000391.1 GCA_013042695.1 Desulfobacterales bacterium
TCCCGCATCAATCATGGTTGAGAGCTGCCGAGTGAAGATCACCACGTCTTTCCCTGTTACTTTGGGTCGAAATAGGGCGACGTTTGCAAAAATATCTTTTGGTTTTTCTTTTATAACAGGATCAGCGATACGCAATCGTTTGACGTGCGCCAGTGCTGCAGCCTGGTCAGGGGCTTCCACTTCACCCTTGCGTTTTTCTCCAAAAGTGTTTTTACCTTTCCATGTGTAGATAGGCATTGCAGTCTCCAAAGTTCAAAATACATAAAATAGCAAGCAAACAAATATCTTTGCCATTCCTAATAATCAGACTATCACAAATCCTATTATATTCCATGAGTTTGGAGAATACAAGGGAGGTTTCCTATGAATTACAATTTCGTAAATAAACCTATCCTACTAATTGAAATTATATATAAAAATAGTTTTTTGGTGATTTTTCTCCTTTTGCTCCACCTAGATGGTAAAAAAGCCTCATTCGCATTTATGACTTGCGACGACTAGTAATGTTTGTTAATAATCCCCTCTTGTCGGTAGATTTCCTGGGAGGTCTGTCAGCTCTGCTGTACAGCAATTCCAGATGTAAATAGAGTCAGGAAAGGAGGATAGTATGCAGGAAGCTGCAATGAAGTACAGCAACGGAAACTTTAAACCTATCATCGATAAATGTGAAGGTTGCGAACGGGTTGTTGAGGAGTCTGGTGAAAAATATTGTAAAACATTCCTCAACCCGGAAGCAAAATGGCGTATTGGAATTTGTAATTTTGCCACCCACCAGAAGCCGGAAATATCAACTGCCAGAGCACGCATTAATCCATTGAAGGCAGCAAAACGAGCCTCAAAGAAATAATACCCCACAGCAACAAATACCATTCACAAAAAAAAGCTCCTGTCATAAACAATGAATGACAGGAGCTTTTTCGTTTCAAAAAACCTTAAGTTTCTTAAAACTAACTATTCATACTTACAAGCACGAATAAGCAACCAGCTATAGAGTACTATTCAGTTGACTCGACTTATTTCTATCGGAAAGTTACCCTCTAACAAATGAAAAATTTCCCGAGCAGAAACCATCTTTTAGCTAATAGCTGACAGCTAAACGCTAATAGCTAGATAATAGCAAAAGCTAGTATCTAAGACCTTCCCACCCCGACATACCTAAACCCATACTCCTTGAGAAGCTCCGGACTGTAGACATTTCTCAAATCGATAAAAATCTTCTGTTTCATCGTTTTCCCGAGTCGTGACAAATCAAGTGCCCGATACTGATTCCACTCGGTCATTAATATCACCGCATCGGCATCCCTACAAGCGTCATAGGCATTTTCACTGTAGGTGATGTTCTGCGGCAGTAAGGTGCGTGCTTCTTCAATCCCTTGCGGGTCGTGGGCACGGATTGAGGCACCTTTTTCAATTAAGGCTGGAATAATCGTTACTGATGGTGAGTCCCGCATATCATCGGTTTCAGGTTTGAAGGTCAAACCAAGAACGGCAATGGTTTTTCCTGCCTCAGAGCCGCCGAGCATGTCGCGTACTTTTTTTACCATCTTTGCTTTTTGAGCAGCGTTTGCTTCAACTGCAGCCTCAACTATTCTGAGGCTATGACCATTTTCCTGAGCGATTCTCATCAGGGCAAGGGTATCTTTCGGAAAGCAGGACCCACCGTAGCCAGGTCCAGGATGGAGAAATTTAGAACCAATTCTTCCGTCCATGCCGATACCCTTTGCAAGAGCCGTAACGTCGGCGCCAATCTCATCACAAAGTACAGCCATTTCATTAATGAAACTGATCTTTGTGGCAAGAAATGCGTTGGCCGCATATTTAGTAAGTTCTGCGGTCTCGATATCGGTTTTGACAATTGGCGTTTCTCGCAGGTAAAGCGGTTGATAGATGGCGCGTAAGGCGCTTTCAGCTCGCTCTGACTCAACACCAATGACGACACGATCCGGTCTCATAAAATCACTGATTGCCGCTCCCTCACGTAAAAATTCAGGATTAGACGCCACGTCGAAATCAGCATCAGGATTAACTTCCTTGACGATCCTTGACACTTGTCTTGCTGTTCCGACAGGAACGGTGCTCTTATCTACAATAATAGTATAATCCTTCAAGTGAGGGGCAATTTCCCTGGCAGCTTCATAAATGTAGGTCAAATCGGCATAACCGTCACCACGACGGCTGCTTGGGGTGCCGACAGCGATAAAGACTGCTTCTGCTGCGGCAACAGCAGCTGCCAGCTCAGTGGTGAACGACAGGTGTTTATCCTGTACATTTTTTGCAACCAATGCGTCGAGTCCAGGTTCATAAATGGGGATATCACCATCAATAAGCTTGGCAATTTTATCTCTATCATTGTCAACACAGGTTACGTGATGGCCAAATTCTGCAAAACATGTTCCCGTTACCAGGCCAACGTACCCGGTGCCAATCATGGTGATTTTCATCTCATTTCTCCCTCAGTGTTTGCTCATATTACTTCGCTGGTCGGTTGCCAAAAATAGCTGTGCCAATGCGAATAAGCGTTGCGCCTTCTTCTATGGCGATGTGGTAATCGTTCGACATCCCCATGGATAACTCAAAGTTTTCATCTGGCGCCAGCAAACCCTTGCCTTGCATTTCCTCACCAAGCAGGCGCAGTTTTCTAAAATAGGGGCGGGCCTCTTCCGGATCCTCAGTAAACGGTGGCATGGTCATCAAACCCTTGAGGCGCAAATTTTCAAGATCTTTAAGCTGCATCAGAAGCTCTTCAGTCTTATGTGGCAGGACGCCTGATTTGACGGATTCTAGACCGACATTGACCTGCACCAGGATGTCGAGTTTACGGCCGAGTGCTTCCAGATGTTTATTGAGAGCAGCGCCAATTTTATAGCGATCAACCGTTTCAATCATGGCAAAAATCTCAGCTGCGGTTCTGGCTTTATTGCTCTGCAGATGACCAATAAAATGAAGCTGCAGACTGTCCCCGACAATGGCTTTCTTC
>JABDPQ010000398.1 GCA_013042695.1 Desulfobacterales bacterium
ATAGATCGATTCTTTTTCCAGATCGTCCATCAGGATCCCGGCAGCTATTTCCGTGCGCAGGTAATGGACTGCATACCTCACCGGCAAATTATCGAAGTAATTTAGACGCTTCACAAGAATTACCTGCCCGGGAAAGCCCAGAACACCTGCCACCTCTTTTGGTGTCTCAATGACACCGGCTTTGAGTACTTTTGCAGATGGTTTCACATTCAGATCTTCTGCCCAAAGCTTGAACGGGCGAACACGGAAAAATCCGGAGTAGTGCTTCTGTGTTTTAACGAAAGAGCCTTTGCCGTTGACCCGATTAATATGTCCCTCGCTTTCGAGCTCATCCATTGCCTTTCGGGCCGTCATTCTGCTCACCGAAAAAAAGTCAGCCAACCGGTTCTCTGAAGGTAGGGCATCAGTAAAACTGTGGGATGCTATCCCTTCAAGGATATAGGCCTTGATCTTTTTGTATTTGGGCAGGATCGGCTTAGCCGATTTTATTTGGGGGTGTTTTTTTGACATATAGTACCTGTGTATACAGGAATGTTTCTCTGCTCTTCCCGGCTCAATATTCTTTTTTTGTTGGCGCTTTAGTGAGAATAAAAACGAATAATATTATAGAGTAAATTACTGAAACATGATGAACGAAATGGGTGCCAGCATGCAAGGACTATCACCTATGTTATTGCTTGACAGGGTAAATGATGTCAATTAAAAAATAAACATCTTATCTGTATATACAGGATAAGTGCACCGATCTGCTCGTCTACTCATGATGCTTAACGTTATATTTCCAGCTATTTATAATAAATTCACGGGACCAGATTTGAATAACTCTACATGACAACTGTTGGTTTTCTGCTGTTCCGTCACGGTGAAAAACTGCAAACGTAGCAGTCACCAAGCACATGCATTCCTGTCAGTGCGACTTACGCGAATTATCTACTGCCATAGGAGTAGAGAGCCATGAATTCCGGTTTTAAATCACAATGCCTGCCCGAGTACCGCCTCTTGAGAGAGACTCAAATTAAACGTATCCACTGTGCTACTCTTGAACTTATGGAAACGTCAGGGATCAAGGTAATGGATGACGATGCCCTTGAGATGCTCGGTGAATCTGGGTGTCGGATCAAATCTGATAATATTGTTCAGTTTCCTAACTGGCTGGTTGAAGACTGTATCAGAAGTGCGCCGTCCAGGATTACTATTTACAATCGATTAGGGGAAGAGGCCATGCGCCTTGAGGGCAATCGAATTCATTTTGGTCTGGGTACCGACCTGGTTAACACCTATGACCTCGATACCGGTGAATTGCGTCAGTCTCAGCTAAAAGACGTTGGCAGAGCAGCTAAAGTGGCTGATGCTCTGCAGGAAATTGATTTTATAGGATCTTATGCTCTGCCCTACGATTCACCTCGTAACATGGGGTATGTTGATTCGTTTAAGGTACAACTTGAAAACTCCGTTAAGCCAATTTTTTATACTGCTGCCGGACCAGAGGATTTGGCAATCATCAATAATATGGCTGCTGCTGCCGTGGGTGGAACTGATATTCTCAGGGAAAAACCGATCAGTATCCATTATTCCGAACCATTGACTCCATTGTCTCACTCTTCTGGTGCTATTAAAAAATTGTTCTATTGCGCCGACAACCTGATTCCGCTCAATTATACGCCGGGTATGATGTCGGGAGGTACCGCCCCGATAACCTTGGCAGGAGCCATAACAGTGGGCAATGCGGAAGCCCTCTCCGGACTCGTCATGCATCAGCTGCGCTGTAAAGGTGCTCCTATTATTTCAGGTTTCGGTATGTCTACTCTGGATATGAAGACAGCAGCATGTATTTATGCCTGTCCTGAATATCGCTTGGCACTCTCAGCCTGTGCTGATTTATACCACTATTACGGCATACCAATGTGGGGAACCGCTGGTGTAAGTGACGCTCAATGTCTTGATGAGCAAGCCGGCATGGAGTGGGGCATATCACTGCTAACAGCCGCACTCGATGGGGCAAATCTAATCCATGACGTGGGTTACCTAGGGCAGGGCTTAATTGGCCATCCAGCGGCCATTGTTATTTGTGCTGAGATTATCAGCTATGTGAAACGTTTTATTCGCGGATTCACTATCGACGATGCTGATATCAGTATGGATGTCATTCGAAAAGTAGGACCTCAAGGGCAGTTTCTCAGTACTCCTCATACGGTAAAAAATTTTAAAAAAGAGCATTGGCTGCCTGAACTTTCCAACAGGTTTCCCCTGGCATACTGGAAAGCATCCGGTCAACAATCTCTTGCTGACAAGGCCATAGACCGCGCTAAAATGATCTTGAAAGATCACCAGGTCACCCCCCTGGATGGAGGCATTCAGGAGACGCTAGACGCCATGAGAAGTGCAGCGGTTGAGGAGCTTGAAGGGATAAGCTTTGAAACATAATTCAACCAAAGAACATGAGTGAAGTATTTCGGTGCTTACTTGGCAGAATCTCTTTCGAGAACTTTTTTAGGAGCAGTATCAGGATGGAACAAAATACAGCGATCGTTATATTTCAACCCTCTGGCAGAAGAGGGCATGTCCCGCTGGGCACTACGCTTGTTGAAGCGTCCCGTCTTCTGGGAGTGGATATTGAAGCACCCTGCGGTGAACACCACGTTTGTGGCAAATGTAAGGTACGTGTTGAAGATGGAATTTTTGATAAGTATGCCATTCATTCCTCTCCAGATCATGCTGGGCCAATAGAGCCTGCAGAGGAAGAAATACTGAGCTTAGAAGAAAAACACGAAGGCCATAGGCTTGGCTGCACGGCAACGGTGCAAGGGGATCTTTTAGTGTATGTGCCTGAGTCGTCAAGAGCCGGTAAACAGGTTGTGAGCAAAGCGGCTCGAAAAATTGATATCGATCTGAATCCAGGAGTAAAACAATATAGTGTCAAAGTGGAAGAGCCAACGCTCGAAGATGGCATGGCTGACCTTGAAAGGGTTAAGTCGGCGCTTGAGAGTAACTATGGTCTTTCATCCCTGACGATTGACATCTATGCGCTCAGATCTCTTCCAAGTATAGTGCGATCCAGTCACTGGGAAATTACGGTAAGTGTATGGATGGACAAAGAAATTATCCGAATCAGTCCCGAAGCGGGCTGCCGAGGCTATGGTTTTGCTTTTGATATTGGCACAACAACTATTGCCGGATATTTGTGTGACCTTGGAACGGGTAAGGTGGTTGGCACCTATTCCACGATGAATCCCCAGGTGAAATATGGCGAAGATGTCGTATCACGGATATCCTATCATATGGGCAATCCCGGTGGCCTCGCCAGGATGAGCTCAGAACTTATCGCAGCCATCAATGGTTTGATCGATAAAGCCGCAGAAGGTAACCGCCTTGATGAAGATTCCGAGGTGGCAACCCCTGAATCCACTATCATCAGGGCAGAGGACATCCTTGAGATTGCATTCTGCTCAAATACTGCCATGCACCATATTCTTCTTCAACTCGATCCTGAGCCTCTGGGGACCATACCGTTCACTCCTTCGATCCATGGCAGTGTCAACTTCAAATGCCGAGACCTTGGTCTTCATGCACACCCGGCAGCGAATGCGTTTTTTCTGCCATCTATAGCCGGCTATGTCGGGGGGGATACCATTGGGGTCATGCTTGCTGAAACACCTCAAAGTTCAGAGAAGATACAACTGATTATAGACATTGGTACAAATGGAGAACTGGTATTAGGAAACAAGGATAAATTGCTCTGTTCTTCCTGTGCTACCGGACCGGCTCTCGAAGGTGCTCAGGTTGAATTTGGCATGCGTGCAGCACCAGGGGCAATTGAACGGCTAAAAATAGACCCTAAAACCACTGATGTCGATTATAAAGTTATTGGTAGAAATGCCTGGAGACGTTATTCAAAACCAGAGGAAATGAAAACCAAAGGGATCTGTGGTTCTGGCATTCTTGATGTGTTAGGAGAACTGCTTCTGGCTGGAATCGTCTCCAAGGGCGGGGCTTTTAGTCAAAAGGCTCGTGCGTCTGATCGTTTTCGTGAAAACCCTGAAACAGGACTAAAAGAATTTGTTTTGGCCTGGGCAAATGAGACGAGCATTGGTAATGACATTGTCATCACCCAAAAGGATATTCGTCAGATTCAGATGGCAAAAGCGTCAATTTATACCGGCTGCAAACTGATGATGCAGCATATGGGTATTACTCACCTGGACAGCATCAAAATTGCTGGAGCTTTCGGGACCCATATTGACAAGCATCTTGCAAGGGTGATTGGATTGATTCCAGATTGTTCTCTTGAAACAGTATCCAGTGTGGGTAACGCAGCTGGTGACGGATGTCGAGCAGCGCTTTTGAACAGAGAAAAGCGAAAAGAAGCTGATCAGCTGTGCAAAAAAGTTGCATACCTGGAACTGACTCTAGAAGAAAATTTTCAGGGAGAACTGGTGGCAGCCACTCAACTTCCCCACATGACAGATAGATTTCATCACCTCGATGGAGAACGAATATTGTCTCGCGAGTAATCTCATTTCTTTTGTATTATTAATCGAGCCACTTGCAAAACGCCCTTTTCGTTCAACCTCTACGTTATGCTTAAAATTTTATCATTGGAATATCAATTATATGCCTGCGGCAAAATTTTTCGCATGGTTTGACTTTGAACGAAAATCATCATTTTGCAAAAGGCTCAATCGGTAAGTCATTAACAAGATCCTGAATCCGTGAGCGTCCAAGAACACTGCAGATGCAAGGCGGCAACAATGTTGGTAATACTTGGGTATATCAACGAGTTGTCAACACAGCAGATGTAGTGTTATCGGGCGCCCCGAAGGGCGGCGGGGTGAAGCCGGCCACCCAATGAATAAGATATTTTTTATGACAACAACAAATAGTTACTTGTAATTCGACACAAAGCCGTCACGGATTCAGGAAGGTCTAATAATGAGAATCTGATCAGTATGAATGTTGCACTTTTAAAATGCGATTCAGGACACCCGAATAAACTGCGGGGCTTTTTGGTTGAGGTTGCCTCACCGAAAAGCCCCGCAGTGGAGAAAGAACTGTTACTGAGACTGCCTATTAAAAATGAAAGCGTAAACCGGCGCCGACACGGCCATAGAGATCGAAATCGCTGAATTCGTCGACGGCAGAACGCAGCTCGATAAAGCCAGAGAGTTTGAAGGCATCAGGCTTTTCATAGAACTGATAACCAATATCAAGGATGATATCCAGGTCGTTATCTTCCGTATCCAGGTCGCTGTCTCCACCGGTCAGCCAGGCGCCGAGACCAACTCCGACAAACATCTTGGTCCAATTGTAATTCAGCATGACATCGAGAAGGAATGCCGTTTCACCATCAATGCCTTCCAATTTTGGCGCTACACCAACCATACCAAGTAGAGATACATTGTCATTGAGCGGATACTCGATACCGCCTCTGAGCAAAAGATAATGCGCCGGATCAGCCTGGTAGAGATAGCCAACATCGGCAACAAAGGCAAATGGCAGAGCCGCCGGAGCAACCTCAGCGGGAGCCGGCGTCGGTGCCGGAGCTGGCGTTGGTGCCGGAGTTGGCGTCAGAGCAGGTGCGGCAACCGGCAGCACCGGGGCAGGAATCGGCCCGACATCCGCTAAAGCTAGATTACCGCAGACAAGCGGCACAACGAAAGTATAGCGCTTACTATCATGATCGACAAAAAACTCGAATCCGGCAAAAGGGTTATCGGATTCCCATTCGACATCCCGATCGATTAATACCGGTCCTTTTCCGTTCCTGCGATAAAACATCCACTGCAGTTTCTTGCCTTTATAGTACTCGACGGTAGCAACCTGCGCATCTGGCAGCTGAAGCATCAGGGAATCGTATACTTCACCGAGCCCCGCCTTCTCGAGGCCCTTTCGGACATCCATCTTCTGCTCCATAAACATGGTCTTCATCTGCTTTACTGAAGTAAGAGGCGGTTGATAGAAAGGATTCCCCCCAAAAGCAGTAATCGCCGCTGCCGGCCCGGCCAGGCAAGCCAGAAGCAGTAGCGCAATTATTGAACCGAGCACAGTTCTCATTCTCATGATATTCACTCCTGTAAATAACATTAAAGTTTTTAAAAATGCAGTAATAACAGACCTTTTTTAGCCTGTCACTCTGCGCTTATGACAAAAAAGAGAGGCAAATCAAGCGACCTGAGCTACATAATACATCGCTCTTTTAGCTTGTCAATAGTCTTGTAATTCCAGTAGTTTGTTGCAAAAGTGCGACACTTTTCCCATGTGCCAGATGTCCTGCGGGATATGGCAGAAGACTGGTTATTCCCGCAACTGAAAAAGTGTGTCGAGTCTCTCAACTTGAGGGGCCCCTATAACCTTATAGGCTGCCGGTATACTTGATGCCAATTCGGACTCACGATAGGATTGTAGCGATTCCATACAGTCCCAAATATAGATACCACCATATCGATTGGGTTGATCCAACTTAACGTAGTATTTCTGAATCAATCCTGGTAATGAGCGGAACTGATCTGCACGCTCTTTAGCAACTGCTAACACTTCATTTTCCGATAAAGCTGTTTCGAATTTGACGGTCAGGATAATCATTTGAAACCCCTATTACTACTCTTCCAGGTAATGCAATGATCAGGTTTATTCTACAGCTAGTGGTGCTTCACATGTCCCAAGAAATCCTTGAGTCTATCCGATTGCGGGTTTTTCATCACTTCTCCAGGTTTTCCTTCTTCGACGATTATTCCATCATCCATAAAGATCAGACGATCACCAACTTGAGAAGCAAACCCCATTTCATGGGTAACAACAACCATGGTCATACCGCTGTCTTTAGCAATGCTTTGCATAACATCCAGTACTTCGCCAATCATCTCAGGGTCCAGAGCCGAAGTCGGTTCATCAAACAGGAGAACTTTAGGGCTAACCGCCAATGCTCTGGCAATGGCAACACGCTGCTGCTGTCCACCAGAAAGCTGACCAGGGAGCTTGTTTTCAAATGCAGCCAAGCCGACCTTTTCAAGCAGATCCCGGGCGATATCTGTGGCCTTGAGCTTACTCATTTTCCTTGCTTTGCAGGGACCGAAAGCCACATTTTCAATTGCAGTCAAGTGTGGAAAAAGATTGAATTGTTGAAAAACCATCCCTACCTCCAGCCGTATCTTACGTACCTTTCTCCTCTCGGCAGGAATGCTGATGCCATCAACGACCAACTCACCACTCGATATTAGTTCAAGACAGTTAATACAACGGATCAAAGTGGATTTCCCGGAACCAGAAGGACCAATGACCACAACCACCTCACCCTCCTGAATAAAGAGGTCGATGTTGTGCAAAACTTCTGTACCGCCAAAGGATTTACAAACATTTTTTAATTCAATAATGCTTGACATGTTTTTCTCGTCTTTTAGGTGTAGCTGAAATCAGAAAATCTCCATTTTTTTCTCGATGCGGCGCAACGTCATGGCTAACACTGTTGTCATGATCAGATACATAACGGCCACCGTAAGCCAGATTTCAAGTGCTCTGAAATTGCTGGCCATTATTTCCTGGCCCTGTCTTGTTAATTCACCAACCCCTATGACAATAAAAAGCGATGTGTCTTTAAGGCTTATGATGAATTGATTGCCGAGAGGAGGGATCATTCTTCGAAAGGCTATGGGACCAATTACATGCACGATCAGTTGAAAACGACTAATACCAAGGGACATTCCGGCTTCCAGAAGACCCTTGTCCACGGAGATGACAGAACCCCTGACGATTTCTGCAA
>JABDPQ010000408.1 GCA_013042695.1 Desulfobacterales bacterium
TGGCATTATTTGGCCAGAATAGCATCGTTTTTGAGCATGAGGGTATTGTTTCCGGATCAACAACTCGTGGACATCGCTTCATGGCCCCGGAAGAGATTGAAGTATCGACAGGATCGTCTTATGAAAAACTGCTTGAAAAGGGTTCAGTCATCCCCGATTTTGAGACACGAAAACAGATGGTACTTGGTGAAATAAAAAAGGCCGTTGCCAGCACTGATTTCGATCAAGAGGCTGAAGTTTTTATTGATGATGGGCTTCTTACCACAGTAACCAATCTTGTTGAAATTCCTTTTGGCGTATGTGGCAGGTTTGATGATAAATTTTTGGAGCTGCCAGATGAAGTTTTGGTAACATCGATGCGAGAGCATCAGAAATATTTCCCCGTCATCGACCAAAACGGTGTGCTGCTTCCAGGTTTCGTCGCAGTTAATAATACGCAGGTTACTAATCCAGAGTTAACACGTGAGGGTCATGAACGAGTACTCCGGGCACGGCTTGAGGATGCCTATTTCTTTTTTGAGTCGGATAAAAAGATACAACTTGCCGATCGCATTGAACAGCTCTCGGGTATTATTTTTCAGGCAAAGCTCGGTTCCATTAAAGAAAAAACTGAACGCATAGTAAAATTAACCCGTTTGCTCTGTGAAGGTCTCAACCCTGATGCAACTGACGCTGCCTGCAGGGCTGCACTTCTCTGTAAAGCGGATCTCATCTCAGATATGGTTGGTGAGTTTCCTTCTCTTCAAGGTCTCATGGGAGGTGCCTACGCAGCTCATGATCATGAAAATGAAGCTGTTTCTGTCGCCATTAAAGAGCACTACATGCCGCTTCGTGCAGACTCTCCATTACCATCATCTCCTGAAGGAACACTCGTTGGTATGGCTGATAGAATTGACACCATTGCCGGGTGTTTCGGTATCGGCCAGGAGCCTACAGGAACCGCTGATCCCTTTGGGTTGCGACGTCTGTCTCTGGCCGTCATTCATCTGATCGAAAAGAGCGGGTATGTGCTTTCTCTGAAGGATATTTTTCAGAAGGCTCTGGCACTTTATGGAGAGCGTGTTAATGGCAGCAGCGACACTGTTGATATGATCATGGAATTTATCAAAAGACGGTTCATTAACGATTGTGTCAGAAGAGGTATGGACAGCAGAGCTGTTGATGCCGTGACTTCGGTAATATTTTCAGATGTCAATGATTGCCTTGAGCGGATTGAAGCACTTTCTGAGCTGAGACAAGATGCTACATTTGATGTTCTGGCTGGCTCTTTTAAACGAATACGTAATATTGTCAAAGATAACCGGGAAACCGCTGTCGATCCGACATTATTCAGTGAGGCTGCCGAAGAGGATCTGTGGTCTCTTTTCAGCGAAATAAAAGTGGTTGTTGAAGATAGACTGGAGAATAATGATTATCGTGTGAGTTTGCGCAGCATGCTTGCCTTAAAAGACCCAGTCGATAGGTTTTTTGACGATGTTATGGTCATGACAGATGATGAGCGGGTCAGAGACAATCGGTTGAATATATTGACGTCGATTGGCAATCTAATTCTTGCCGTTGGCGATATTTCAAAAATGCATACGGATTGAAAGCATATTTTCTTATAGGTCAAAATAAAAAAGGCTGCTCATTTGAGCAGCCTTTTTTATGGTTATTGCTGGCTATACTATTTTTTGGGATGGCAAGGCATGCAGCCTTTGAACTTTTCAGCAAGTTCTGGTTTTTCTGCCGCTGATTTTTTGTGACAGTCTTTGCAATTTGCATGCGCTGCACCTTTATAGGTTTCTATCTTTTTCGGCAGTCCTGATCCTTTGTAGTGGCAACTCTCACATTTGCCAATCTCCTGTCCATCGACATAGGCTACTTGCTTGCCATCTTTTGCCGAATGATGGCAGTCAGCGCACTTAGCGAATTCCTGATGCTTTGCATGAGGAAATACTGCCGGCTTGGGCTTTTTGGCCTTATCTTTTTCGGCTTGAAGCATCATGTCAGCAGGGCCGTTGTCAGCAAAACTAATGCCACCAAGACACAGGAAGGTAGCGGCAAGGCTACAGATCAACAATTTTTTCATCATCATTTCCTCTCCTTACTTGAATTAATCTTCACACAATAGCACTGAACAGCAATTCATTTAGCTCAGGTTATACCGGGTTGAATAACGTATGTCAAGACAACACCGGGTAATTATTCCCCTGTTTAATTGTCTGTATTTTATTGTAAAAAATTAACCTGATCCATAACTATGCAGTCCTGATAAGAGAAAGTTCACACCGTAGTAGGTGAAGATGACTGCCAGAAAACCAATCAGTGATAACCAGGCAATCGCTTTTCCGCTGATACCTCTGGTGTAACGAGCATGGAGGGTAATTGCATAAACAAACCAGGTGATAAGAGACCATGTTTCTTTTGGATCCCAGCTCCAATATGTGCCCCAGGCAGAATTGGCCCAGATTGCACCGGTAATTATCCCAGCACTGAGCCAGATAAATCCAAATATTATGCTCTTATGGATCATATCATCAAGGACTTTTAGAGATGGCAGCATTTCCCGAGAATCGCTTTTGTCACCTGGTTTTACAGACCAACTTTTGGCCAGATACATGATGCCAAGAGCTGCGGCAATGGCAAAGGCCGCATAGCCAACAAAGCACGTTATTACATGGGCCAGCAACCAGTTTGATTGCAGCGCCGGTACAAGGGGATTTATGCCCCTATTTATCGGCGCAAAAGAAGCATAGGCCATTGCCAGAAAGGCCATCGGTACGGCAAATGCTCCGATCGTTTTGGTCTTAAATTTCCATTCGACGCCAAGATAGAGGATAATGATTACCCAGGCAAAGAACACCACCGACTCATACATGTTGGTAAGCGGGGCATGACCAATACCCATCTGATAGGATTCCACCCATCTGAGCAGCAGACCTGCTGTTTGAATCAGCAGTGCAATGGTGGTAAAGACAGTGGCAAATGTACCAATTTGTTTCGTCCTGAATATGAGTGCTCCTATATAGAGAAAGGAAGCAAAAAGATAAGTAAAGGTAGTAATTCCAAGAAACTGAGAACTATCCATGCTGGTGCTCCGTTGTTAAGCATAGTTTCATTAGCGACATGTGCATAAACCAAAGACTTAAGCTATCGTTTATTGTTTTGAGTATAAGCGACGGCCAATTCTGCCAATTCCTCAAATGTTTTTTCGAACCCAGGCCTGTTTTTATTAGCAGTTCCCGTGAAAAGGATGTGACACCCTTGGCCTTTGTCGCTCAGCAAGAACCAAATCCTTCTATGGGACATAAAAAAGGCGACATAAAGACCAAACATCATCAAAGCGCAGCCAAGATAAACCCACCAAACACCAGGATCTTTGGCAACCTGGAGGCCGGTTGCATACATCTGTTTGGCGCTTACTTGGTATTCCAGATCGCCTCTTGTAATGGTAATTGGAAGTCCGTTATCAGCCCATTCTATTGTTGGAGAGCCATCTCCATCGCTGAACCAAATTTTTGAGCTGACAATAGATTGTCCAAGAGCTTTAGCATTAATGACCCCGAATTTCAGACCTTCTTCAGGCCAGGTCGACTGTTTTTGAAAGGGGACGACAAACGATTTTTCTCTACCAGAAGGTTGGCTGGTAATGGTGATAATAAAGTCCTGGTATGCCTCATAGCTAGATTGATAAAAGGTTATACCCTTATAGGAGAGCGGATCGTTCACTTCGATTTCTTTTGTTAGTATCTCACGATCATTTTCTAAGATGGTGAGACTTGAGGTATATTCTTTTGGCATGCCGTTTTCATAAAACTCTATGGCAAACCAGTTGCATCGCACGTCAAACCCAAGATCCACTGGTTTTCCTGAGCCGTACAGGAAAATTCTACTTTTCTTCGTTGTTTCAGGAACGACTACACTGCCTTTAAAACCGCCAAGTGAGCCGATGATTGCACCAAGAAAGATGACAAGAATCGAAGTATGGACAATGTAAACACCAGTTCTTGTCCAGGCACCTTTCTGAGCGAAAAGCAGTGTGCCGTCTTCAGTGGAACTGTCGGTAAAATTCCAGCCCTTTTTCTTGAGTTGACCGGTGATCTGCAAGCGTGCCTCTGAGGTTGACATGCCGAGATCAAATGAGGTCTGATTCGACATTTTCTGTAGGCGTTCAGCTGAAAAAATAAGGCCATTCGCATGAACTTGTTTCCATACCCCAGGAAAGCGATCGATGCTGCAGATAACCAGATTAAAACAGAGCAGGAAGAGCAGGGCCAAAAACCACCAGGAACTATACATATCTGGTATATCAAGTACGGCAAATAACTGAGCAATTTTAGGACCATATTTTGATGCATACCACTCGAGTGATTCTTTTTGGGGAATAATCGTACCGATAATAGAGGTAACGGCTATACAAAAGAGGGTGAAAAGGGTTAGTTTGACTGAGGCAAAGAATTGCCAGAAAGAGTTTTGCTGTTTCATTGAGATAGAATTATTAATAACGATTATCAGAAAAATCCAGGGTATGTGCTAACATGAGATTGAACTGTCTGCAAGCTAAAATGTCTGCTTCAATGATGAGGAGGGTATTTTGCTGGAGAACTACTGCTGAGATGGTATGGTGAAAAAAAATTCAATATCGTGTGATACTTCACCATAGTGATGATGATGAGATTGAAGAAATTATTTTTTATTGCACCAGATCAATATAAAGAGTAATAAGATGTGTTGCGAATATGAGGTACCGGTAAAATGCACAACTAAATAATAACCATGAGCCGTCTTGCGACACAGACGACATGGCTAAGGATAACAGGAGAACGATCATGGCAAAGGTATGTCAGATTTGTGGCAAAGGACCAGCCACCGGAAATAATGTCTCCCATGCCCATAACAAGACACGAAGGCGATGGCTGCCCAACTTGAAAAGAGTTCGCATGATCTCCGAGGGGGGTGGTGTTCGCCGGGCTCGTGTGTGTACACGATGTATAAGGTCAGGTGCTGTTGTCAAGCCAGCATAGCACAATTCTGAAACTATAAATGTCCGGGCGAGAAGGGGAGGATCTTATGAGTACAAAAGAAATGGATTTTCTCTCTTACGAGGAAGCGTTAAAAATTGTTGCAGCTATCCAGGAAGAAGAAGATGTTCATCATAGCAACAAGCGGATATTGACCATCTATAATTATGACGACAAAGAAATTTGTTGGTTTGACTTTGATGAGGTAATGGCTGCAGTCGGTGAGGTTCCTGCAGGCGAGCGCAAGGAATCCGTTCAAAATTACATTCTTAACCATATACCCACGTGGGCTCTGGATTTCTAATCTTATTTGGTTCTCTCAGGCTTGTACTATAAAATTAATCTAGAGAACATCCAACCAATCGATAAGTCGCTGAGATTTTACATCAGACGATAATCCGGGTCTTAGACTACACGAGCTTCTATATTCTATACCATTTTGAATCACTGAAACAGGCCTGTCAGAGGAGACCACAACGATTACTGTATGCGGTTTTCTTGCGGTGAATCGCAGTGCAGAGTTATATCGGGCACCACGAGCCCGATCCTCGCCCTCAATTCGGGGTCCGTCGAATAGGCAGGCAAATCGATGCAGATGACGATCTTTGCAGATCTGAAGTGCTCCGTCCACCCTGGCGAGATTGCAGGCCAGATCAAGCAGGTTAGATCGTTCCAGATCGAGGGGCTGCTCAAGGTCTTGGCCGGCAATCTGAGTTAGCGGCTCATTTAAATCGAGCACAATAGAGCAGCCAAAATGTTCAGTTTCAGCAAAGTGTACAATTGATGAAACAATATGAAAAAGGCTGTTGCGTATGGTGCTGTCAAGGTTGTGGTCCAGTAATGTCTCTTCTACCTCAAAGAGTTTTGCCTGGTGGGCCGCAGATGAGTAGGCACCGTCAGCAAAACTGCAAATACTCTGATCATTTAACTTCAATAGACCAAAGAGACCTCGGAAATCTGCTGTTATATTGAAATGATCGATGCGACCACTGGCAATTCCTATGATATGAGTACCGTCCGATACCAATCTATTGCGGAATTTCTGCACGGCTTGAAGCAGTTTGCGCACATGCTTGTAATTGTCGAGTAGTGGCAGTTCCGTATGACTGAAGCGAGCCATAAATTCTATAGAATCAATTACTCGCGGGTCAACAAAAATCAACTCACCATGTGGTGATCTTTGCTCTTCACGTGTCTTGGATATTTCCAACACTGCATTGATAACCGGGTATATTAAAAATTGAGAATAAGAGGTTGAGCTGCGAGCTGATTCATAAACAATCTGATCGCATACGGCGTGGGTAGAATACTCCCTGAGAAATCTGCCTGAAATTCCGGTATAGAGCTCGCGCTCATTGGCAACATCATGGGAAAAACGCAAAACAGCATGTTCAAGCCATCTCTCTGTTGGACCAGTTGACAATATCTCGGGATGATGATCTGTAAACCACATCTGGTATGTTACTGGTCCCGATTGACCGCCAAACGAGATAATTCCATCAAGATCCAGATTGGTGATTCGTTCTATATGGCTATATGGCTTATGGCGAAGGGCATTGGCAGTATCGATCGGAATCGATTTTTTGTCAAAATAACTACTTCGTATTTTTAATTCATGTCCCCTGAGCAGGCTGTGAGGGTCGCATATATGTAATTCGTCTTTTGTTTGCAGTTGATAAATGACCCCAACCCTGCTGGGCCCGGAGAATTTTGTCAGTCCATCTCTGAGGCCGGTAAGTATTTCTCCAACCAGTTGTTGGGTAAAATCAGTGTCAATTGGATTCATCAGCTACACCAATCCCAGAATAAGAATGGTTCTGTTTACTCTCATATGGTAGCGATCACCAAAGGTGAAGCGAGGTGTACGATTTCCCTCATATAATACCATATGTGACTGCCAGAGTGTAATCCAAAAGAATGTTATGTTGACCTGGGCGATTTTTCCCGCTGCTCCTGATTAAAATGAGCGCTTGATCTGTCGGATTTGTGAGATGTCCTCGGAGCAATTGATTTGATAAACTTGTTGACCAGCAGCACCATTAGCCAAAGCAGCGCAACAGGGATCATGATAACTTGCAGGATAAACAGCGAAACATACATTGTGGTTAACTGCAGTAATGCCTCGATGATGGTCTCAACATTATCAGAAATCTTAGAAAAAAGTGATTTGGCCTGCTCTAGACGGTCTTTGGCTGCGACTGAAAATGATGAGATACTCTCTGAATCTGCAAAATCATTGAAATTCCGCAATTGATCATGACCAGGGAAAATAGATGCTAATTGCTGTTCAGCCTGAATAATTTCAGGTTTGAGCAGTTGTCGATAGAGCGAATCACTGACTAAGGCTGATACGGGCATAATCAGACGTAAAATAAGCAAAAGAAAATATATTTTTAGAAGTACGGCAAGATAGCGGTCTTTATGAGGACGTGGCAGCCAGATAGGGATGAGAAGAAAGAGTACGAACATTGCTACATAGTATCCTGGAACTGCTGCACCAATTTCAGATATCAGCTTCTGCAGACCAAGAGATACCAGTGCTGTGACAATAACCGTTGACAACCGCTCTGTCATATCGTCGATGGGATCGAGAATTTGACCTGCAGCGATGCTTACCCCGATTCCTGCAGGTGAAAGCTCGACCTGCGACTCTTTGAGCACTGAGACCACCCCATTAACGCCACGAACCGTGGCATATGCAAGGGCCGCCTGCGTTGTGGTCTCCTTAAAATAGGTGTCAGAAAAGCTGTCAACCAGCGGAATCTGTTTATTGGCAACGACAATGACAGCCAAGGCGATGGTGACAACCAGAAAACTGAGTAGAAGTTTTTTTGACATTGCAGAGATCTCTTAAGAAACGTAAACTTCTGATCCTACACCAAGGTATAAATGATGACAATGATGTATGAGATCACTACAAAAGCAAAAACCTACCAAAAATGAAAGTCACCATCCTGATAGGTTTTTACCTGAATTAAATCTTACGCTGCCTTTTTAATAACGATGTCTGGCCCATCGCTGCTTATTATGCTTTTTATAATGACCGCGCTTGGTGCCATGAGGTCCATAATTTCGATGTAAGCCTCTTGGTGGGTGATCTACCGGTGCGTAATAATAGTTGTGCTGAATAACCCGTCTCTGTTTATGGATAACGGGCTGATTATGATGATATACTCTTCTGGTATATCTCTGCGAATTGTCCATTTCGCTGCCGATGATATAACCAATAACACCTCCAACTGCGGTGCCTATCACGGTTGCCTCTGTGTTTCTGCCAATTGCCTGTCCCACCAGGGCTCCCCCTCCAGCTCCTAAGACCAGCCCCCCAATACTCTGATGATGGTCGGCATAAACGTTGGTGGCTGCGCTCAACATCATTGCTGTGATAATCACTACCTTTTTCATGGCTGACCTCCTTTTATTGTTTTTAATAAATGGACTGCTTCCTTACCTACTGTTGTAAACGCGAAGGTGTTTAAAAGGTAGAGGATATCAGGCGATATGTGACCCGATGTCACCCTGAATCGGGTCTTAAAACATGAGCTTATTTGGATGAAAACAAAATGGAAAGGACATCTCCAGGTGTTCAAAAGTTTTTTTGTTTAGGTTGATCAGGCTATGGTGCGTAATCTCTTTTCGGTAAGATTTAATCAGAATGAGCGGCCTCGATCTCAGTAAGGCCTTGGTTTGGATCTCGATAGCGAACGGAAGCCGAGACCTCGTCCAAACGAAAAGATTGAGCAGATGAGAAGTTGACGCTTACTGTGCCTGGGGTTGTATTTTTCAATAGCCACGTAATAGTGCCTTTCTTGCTATTGATTTTGTCAGCACGAGGTGTTGTTTTGACGACGGTAATGTTTGCAGGCAGTCGTAAAAAAACGATAAGCGTTGAGGGGGCAGATGCTTTAAGATTGATCATGATAACAGCTTTGTTGCTACCTGCTTTTGCAAGGCGAGCTGCCACAGCATCGGCTTTACAGAGCTGGGGGGAAAACATCAGCACAATAGTTGCCATCAGGCCGATCAGTAAAATATATCGGTTAGAATACTGTTTCTGCTGCATAGGAGAAATCCTCATCAAAAAGCTAATCATTCAATAATAACAAATTTCTGTTCATTTGGATTCCAGATGTAGCCATCCCCGAGCCACATTTCCTCAATAAGGTTTATATCAAACCCAGAGACCGCATTGTTTCCTATAAGATCGTATAGCGACAAGATCTCCTCATCGCTTATACGATTGTCGCGATTACTGTCGGCCCAGTGATGCAACCCACTCTCAGATTGGTTATTGCCCTCGATAGACTGTTCTTCATCACGTGAAGAACCATATTTAACAGCACCTTCAAATTGAAGTGTACCTTGGAATTTATTGTCGGTAGTTATTGTGTAGTAGAACACCCGAGGTCCAGAAACTTTATCAAGCCAGGTAATCGAGTCATTTTTTTTGTGTTTTGCCGATATTGCCGGAAACGTAGATTTAACCAGGGTATCTGAGGGTATGTTTTCTCTGAGAATGATTGGTACTGATTGATTATCAGGCATGGATACCGAGAAGAAGATCGGTAATGGGCTGCCGGCTATAAAGTGAGTTGCAACGATTCTGCGAATACTTACTTGTGACAAGTTGTCATCTGCATTCTTGAAATGGATCACATAGATCAGAGCTGCGGCGATAGGCAGGCAGAATAGCAAAATCAGCAATAACGCCCGAAGTGATATGCTGAGCTGTTTTACTGTTTCCTTATTATCTGCTAAAGCATCCGATTTTTTCTTCTCTAACTCAATTTCAATTGTTTCAGACTCGAGAATATCTTCCAGGCTTACCTCAAGTGCTTCAGCCAATTTCAGGCCATTTTCTTTTTTTATGGAAGGGTATCGTTTGTTTTCCCAACGAGATACAGTATCTGTTGTAACGTCTACCGCAGTGGCGATATAGAGCTGGGTGAGGCCTTTTTCCTCTCGCAGCCGCCTGATCTTAGCCCCGTCGATCTTGACCATCACCGGGCCACCTGGAAAGGTATTGTCGCTCATACGATTGTGCAGTCTCCTTTTAAATCAAAAAATAATAGGGCTGACCAATCATAACAAATTGACCAGCTTTTGCCAGAAAGAGCTTACCAATTGTCGGGTAGACATGTTTTCTGGCAAACCAATATAGATAGATGTCTACTCCAATTTCTATCTTCGTTTAGTTACAGTATCAAATATAGAAACTATAACTATTCTCATATCAGGAGGTGAATATGAAATCAATCATTGTCGCGAGTCTATTTTGTGGAGCACTTTTGTGCCTGTCGGTTAATGGATTTTCTGCAAGCAATAGATGTGTGGTTAAACGCTCAGAGGGGAAAACCTTGATACTTGAGTGTCGGGATCAAACCGATAAATTTACAAAAGGATCTTCGGTGAAAATCAAGACTGACAGAAAAGCTCTGATCGAAGGATGCTAAGCTTACCAGTCAAATCGAATACTATTGTCAAGAGCATCTACCTTTACAGGCCGGACCTGGACAATTGTACCTGGCTCGGGAAGTGGCATCCTCGTTGATGGAAGGTCGATATCCATCAGAATATCGGTCAAAAGCAAATTACAGCGCCTTGGTCCCGAGTCTATTACCAGGGCGTCCATATAGTTGTTTTTGCGCTCTTCCAGATACTTTAACAACCAGTATCGGTGCCGCTGCTGTTTGACATTGTTGGCAGTTGCCAGAGTTCTTGCGATAACAGAAGTGAAGTCTTTACACATATCCTCGGTAAAGCACAGATCCTTTCTGCGTACGAGATTGTTAAGCTGGTGCTGCATGACCAAATCAAGCAGTCGCCTTATCGGAGAGGTGATCGTGGTGTAATACTGCACACCGAGCCCGCTGTGCGCTTTAGCCTCTGTTAGAAGTTCACTGCGGGGAAGGTGTTTGCGCTGCAGGGTGTTTTGAAACAAATCGTCATCTTCACCATGTACAAAACGTTTCTTTATTTCACTCTGGGAACGAAAGAGACCTGGAATCATACGGTCTGAGATGTATCGAGCAGTTTCACTATTGGCCAGAATCATCATTTCAGAAATGATCGTTCGAGCGGGTGTGTCGGACTTGCCAAGACTCACATGGACTTTGCCACCCATATCAACATATACATTGACATCAGGAAAAGGCAGCAAAAGAGCTCCAGCTTCGACTCTACGTTTTCTTAATTTCGAGCGGAGCATATTTAATATTGACAGTTCGGGGTCGTTTTCAATCATACGATCAGCATCTTCATAGGTAAGACGACGCTTGACTCGGATAATTGACGGCATGATACGCACTTTCAAGACTTCCGCTTCAGGTGAAAGCAAAATCATATGGCTAAACGCACCCCGTATCTCGCCCTGTATCAAGCTGCATACGCCTTGAGAAAGATGGCGCGGCAACATTGGTACCTGACCTTCAGGAAAGTACAGAGATGTGCCTCGCTGCAGGGCTTCTTGAAAAAGAGGGTCGCCGGGACGGACAAAATGTGCGACATCCGAAATGTGTATGCCAACAAGATAATTACCATCCTCCTCCTGCACGGTGAGCGCATCGTCAAAGTCCAGAGTCGTAGCCCCATCGATGGTAAGAGGCGAGAGGTTTGTCAAATCGATGCGAACAGGATCATTAAATAAGGACTCACTACCGTTTTGAAGTATTACTTCTGCCTGTTGTCGCGCCTGGACATTAAATGATACAGGAAGATTGTGACGGAGAAGCGGAATATTAATGTTTTTCTTCCAGACACCACTTTTTACCAGGAGTCTATAGGGATCATGTGGCCTGCTGAGGCCTGACTCTTTGAG
>JABDPQ010000415.1 GCA_013042695.1 Desulfobacterales bacterium
GGTATAGCCCATGAAATTAATAATCCTCTCACGAATGCGACGCTCAATCTGGAAATGCTCAAAGATTTGGTGAGAGGGAAAGAAAAGATTGATAGAAAACTAGATTCAATTGATCGTAATATCTCCCGTGCATCAAAGATTGCAAAGGATCTGCTATATTTTTCACGAGAAAAAGACGCCGCTTTTGAGCCAGTAAATCTAAATGAAGTGATAATGAGTAGTATCAATCTTATAAAATGTGCGCATCATAGGCTTAGCTCAATAATTAGCCTGAATCTACAGGAGATTCCCGATGTCATGGGAATCCCTTACAAACTTGAAGAAGTTTTTATCAATATACTAATGAACAGTCTTGATGCTTGCGAAGATGGAGATGTAATAAAAGTTGAGACCTTCCAAAAATCAAACAAAATCATGGTTGTGATGTCAGACACCGGGCATGGTATTGGCTCAGATGAGGTTTCACGAGTATTTGACCCGTTTTATACAACAAAGGAAATTGGTAAAGGGACAGGTCTTGGCTTATCCGTATGCTACAACATTATAAAGCAGCATAAAGGTAACATTTCTTTTGAGAGCAGTGAACAGGGTGGTACAGTAGTAACAATAACATTTTTGATGGATTTGTAAGATGAGTGAAACTATTTTTGTTATCGATGATGATCAGGATTTGCGTGAGAGTATTGTTGAGATTCTTGAAAATAATGAATTTCAAGTGAGTTCTTCTGAGTCTGCAGAATCAGCATTGCAAAAGATTATGACTACTGCACCCTCATTGGTTATCATAGACAACATGATGCCGGGAATGGGTGGTATGGCGTTCATCCCATTGTTAAAAATTGAATATCCAAATGTAAAAGTTATTATGATCACTGCTTTTTCGACAGTTGAAAATGCTGTGGCTGCGATGAAGAGCGGAGCAGATGATTATATCGCTAAACCTTTTAAACGCGACGATCTTTTAGTCGCTGTAAAAAGAAATCTTGAAGAATTGAGATTTGAACAAATGTTGGCAGGGCTGGATATGGATGATGCACTTGCGTGCCTATCGAACCAAATTAGAAGACAGATCTTAATAGCCCTATCAGAAAAAGGCAGTATGCGGTTTATGGATATTACAAGACATCTTGAAATTAGTGATCACACAAAAGTAAATTTTCATCTCAAAAATCTGAAAACAAACCACCTTGTCTTACACAATGGAGAAAAATGTTACAAATTAACTCCACAAGGGGAAAAAATGGTAGATTGTTTGTCTCTCATATCAAAAAAAATATCATAATTATTTAAATAATATAGTAAACTCTTGTGAACTATTCTTCACAGAAAAGCCTGAGTTTGGGAGTAAGTATTATCTAGAATTCCTGTTTCGATTCTCCTACATTGTCGTACAATTTGGATGCCGTCCAATCCTAAAACCTTATATTGGAGGAGTTTATGAAAAAAGTAGGAATTCTTACCATCGCTGGAATTTTCACTATTGGTGCTTCAGCATATGCTGCAGACCAGACCCTTGTCAGCACCAAAGCTGGCTCACCCATTGTTCTTGATGGTATGGCCGATAAAGCATGGGATGCTGCAAAAGCTATCACCGTAACCCTCGATGAACTTCCTTACGAGCCTAACAATGGTTATGAGGGAATACGAGAAACTGATGTTACCATCAAATCCCTCTACGATGACAATCATGTCTATTTTTTGGTCACCTACAAGGATCCGACCAAGAGTCTTGAACGATTCCCCTGGGTCAAACAAGCAGATGGCTCGTGGAAAAAACTGGCAAATAAAGACAGTACCGGCCATGACAATACCTATTATGAAGACAAGTTTGCCATGTGGTGGAATATCAGCACCAAAGGCTTTGAAAGCGAAGGCTGCATGATCGCTTGTCATCTCAATGAACCGGGCGATAAGTCGGCAGGTCGTAAATATACCGCAGCCGATGGCGAGACCATTGATATGTGGCATGCGAAATACGTTCGATCGCTGCCAATGGGTATGTTTGATGACCAGTATGTTGACAACAATACAGACCCCAAGAAGAATGGTGGCTGGGGACGTAAAGGCGACACCGGAAAAGGCGGTTACAAAAACAACGATAACAGTGACAAATCAGCACCTGCCTACATGAACCTGAATGCGACAGAAGATGATAAATACTTCGTTATCCCCCGCAAAAAGGTTCCTTTCGTCGATAATTTTAAGGAAGGCGATATTGTTCCAGGTATTGATATTATGCCGATGATGGGGGGCCGTGCAGATATTCTTGCCCGTAATCATTATGCAGACGGCATGTGGACGCTGGAAGTTATGCGATCATTAAAAACCGAGGGTGAAAATGCTGAGACCCAGGACGTTCAGTTTACTGATATGTCCAAGACCTATCGATTTGGTATTTCAGTTTTTGATAACTCACAGATCAATCACCTATATCACATCGAAACGCTTGAGATGAAATTTCAATAGAAATTTATCAAGAGCAGAAACGTTTAACATCTGTTTCGGATGCCAAAGAGGCAGGGGCGCATAATTGTGCGGACCCTGCCTCATTTATTCTGGGTAGTTTCTCTGTATTAAATCGGCTGAAGCACTTCAAAGACGATATCATCAGGCCCCTTGAAGAAGGCAATGCGATTGTCGCCGGCATCCACAGGCGGCTTGACACAGACAACGCCCTTCTCTGAGAGCTCCTTATGAGCAGCATCAATGTCCTCTACTTTT
>JABDPQ010000420.1 GCA_013042695.1 Desulfobacterales bacterium
CACGTGGGCCCGCAGACAAGGTAACCGGTGAATTTACCCACAACGACAGATTCCACCGCCTGGTTTCAGCCCATGAAGCCATCGGTAAAAACCCACAGAAAGGCTTCTTTCTTAGCTGGCGTGATGATGGACGCTGGTACGAAATAGATTTCTGGGACACCGAACACACATGCGTCAATGTATTTGCTGAAGGCCAGGCGCGAATCGGTGGCCTGGTTAAAGATGCCAACGAAGGCGCTCCGCAGATCGGCCGATATTTCGGCTTATTCATGATAGATGGAGGAGAACCGGGACCCATCGTTGACCAGGGTTTCACCTATCGGGTCACTTCCGAGTACTGGTCTGAAGAAGCCAGGCTGGCCCTTCTCAATTGGTGTGAAACCGGTGAACTGGGTGACTTGTTCGAGCAGGCCGTATGGCCCTCCGTGGTTACCGACGGAAACCTGCAGGTGCACAAACATCCGCGAAGTGACGACTGAGGTGGTTACAGATTTGCCTGGATAGCCAGAAAGGCATCGGCCTTTACAGCGAACCATGTCACATGGTCGAGGTTTTTGAAGACATGGTGTTATCCGCCAATCTACTCCAGCGGTAAAAAACGCCGTTTTGCCCCAAAAGGGGCAAAACTCTCTACAGGCCTGACCCTGCAAGCTCCTGGCCGTCCAGGAAGCCAAGGCCATGCAGTACCTTTTTTCAGGATTGTGAGACTAACCACCTCCCTTGCTACGTCATTCATTCTGGTAGACACGAACCCAGTCGATATAAAAGTATTGTGGAAAATGCGTAGAGTCATCGGGTCTTCCTGGGCCTTTTCCAACTATCGCCAGGTTAAAGAGTATAAAAAGCGGTTGGTGCAGTTCTGAATAGACAGGATCAGAGATTGGTTGTCGAGCATACTCCCGGCCATCCACCGACCATGTAATCATTTCCTCGTTCCACTCCATCTCAAAGACGTGGAACGCGTCTGCGAACCATCCCTCTTCCAGCCGGAACTTTTCTGCACCCATATGCTGATGTTGATTATTCGCACCGGCGAAATGAATATTGGCTTCTACTGCGGCGTTATCCTTGGAGCCATAAAACTCCATGATGTCGATTTCGCCGGATTGTGGCCAGGGTGTGTCGCCGCCATTTTCATCAATATTCGCTCCCAACATCCAGAAGGCGGGCCACGTTCCCGCTCCGTAAGGAAGTTGCATCCTCGCGACGACTTTGCCATGTTTCCAAGCGAAATTACCGGCAGTATTCAAGCGGGCAGAGGTATATTGATTCATCCCATGATGGTCGGAGGTGTGGATAGCCTGGATCACCAGGCAACCGTCGTCGATATAGGCATTTTCAACATTATCGGTATAGCGTTGCCATTCTCCGTTGAACCTTCCCGCCGGTTCTACTTGCCGGGTCCAATTATCAGGATCGACTACGTCCGCAGTGAACTCGTCTGACCAAACCAGGTTCCAACCTGCTGGTGCCTGGTAGTCGTCGCTTTCGAGATTGCTTGCGGGGTATTCGGGGTTCACCTTGTGTTCGTCAGCAAAACCCGGCTGTATTGCGTGCAGGCAGAGTATTGTCAGGAGAATTGTGCGAAGGGGATTGAGTTTTAACATAAGGATCTTTGCTTTATGAGTGTTCTTTCTGAATATTCTACTCGATGTTTGTCTGCTGTTTTTTCTTGAAGTTTTCCAATCGTAGGGTTGGGTTGAAACCGAGCTTATCACCCCGGCCCTTGGTTAGTTTCAGGCGAACCAATCCCCAAAAGTGTGGCTGTGACCTGTGCCGCCCCGTAAATGAAGATGATTGGGAGTGCGAATGACTGGCATCACTCAAGCGCCCGTTGAATTTTCAATCGAAAGGCGCCACTCCGCAAGGTACTCAACCCACGCATTGAATTGCCAAACTACTAACGCTCTCCTATACTTATTGGTGCGGTGCATGCCGCTATTTCTTCGCCAGATTACCAAAAACAATCCGCTCGCAAGAAGCAAATAACCTCCCGATCTGATAGCGGTTTTTACCGCATTCAATTTTTCTCACATCGTCAGAATGGAGGTTTGAAATGTTTTTAAGAATCATATTGATTTTAGGGTTAACATTTTTTTCCAGTGACCTGCTGGCCAAAGACGTTGGCGGTAAAACCGTGCCAATTGCCGGTGTTTTCAGCGGCTACCTTCTTGGCTTCAACGATGACGCTGATCTCATAGCACTTCGATGTAACCCACCCGAAGGAAAATTCGCGTGGGCTGTCACCTCATTTGAGGCATGGGGTACGATGTCACACCTCGGTGACAGTCATGTCTATGCCGAGCACTGCTCTTACGGGACACCGGGTACCGGTCCGGATGGCACCTATGGTGAAGGTGAGATCACGACAACCGCAGACAACGGAGATGTCCTGTTGGGGACGTATACCGATGGTATATCATTTCCAGCCGGAGAACTCATTGGTTTCATGGACCACTTCACTTTTATCGATGGCGGGACGGGGCGATTTACATTTGCCTCCGGTGGCGGTGTCGAAATTGGAACCGTCAACTTCGACGATTTCTCTGCTACCCTCCAAATGACTGGTGTCATCGCCTATAAAAAGAAATAGGCAGTAATAGCCAGGTGTTTATTGAAGCGGGCGGTCAAATTGGCCGCCCGTTTTTGTTTTGTTCCAATAATCAGCTATGTGAAGAACGTCCCAGCTGATTTGTATCAATGTAAACCCGCCCTAATGGTGATCAGATAAATAAACCAAAAAATAAAACATCCAAATCGTTCCTACATGGATCATTATTAGTAGGTACAAACCGATCCACAGGAGAAAGTTATGCAAAGCTTTACATTGGGCGCAGGACTGGCAGCCCTGGCATTTTGGGGGTTCATCGCCGCTGTCGTGGTTTCCGGTGTCTGGTTTGACATTC
>JABDPQ010000421.1 GCA_013042695.1 Desulfobacterales bacterium
CCTTTCCCCTCGGGGGGTATGTCAAAATGTTCGGTGAGAATCCCGACGAGCAAGCCGGAGCAGAAAGCGAAGCGTCTCGATCCTTCGCGCATAAACCGGTTTGGAATCGTTTTTTCATTGTCCTTGCCGGGCCACTCTTTAACTTATTGTTTTCAGTTGTTATTTTCTTTTTCATTTTCTTGTTTATGGGTGTACCAGAAGATCAGGACAGTACAACAATCGGCAAGGTCGGCGAAGAATCGCCAGCATTCAGCGCCGGGCTCAAGCCGGGAGATACCATCGTGGCCATTGACAACATGGCCATCATTGAGTGGATCGATGTGTTGAACACGGTTAAAGAGAGTAATGGTGCAGAACTCGAATTTGTTGTGCGGCGAGACGGGGCTGAACTGGCTTTTCCCGTCACTCCGGCAATTGATAGTGTTCGAAACGTGTTTGGCGAAGAAGTTGAACAACGATTTATGATCGGTATAGTTAAAGAGGAGGTCATAGAATACCAGAGAGTTGGACCATTCAGAGCTATCCTTGATGCTTTTTGGCAGACCTGGATGTTTATCTACCTGACTTTTATGGGGGTAGTAAAAATCATTCAGAACGTTGTGCCGGCATCGGAACTGGGCGGTCCTATCCTGATTGCCCAGATAGCTGGGGAGCAGGCTCGGGCTGGTTGGCTTAACCTGTTGTATTTTATGAGTTTGCTCAGCGTTAACCTCGGAATCTTAAATTTGCTGCCGATCCCGGTTCTTGATGGGGGGCATCTGGTATTTCTGACCCTCGAGGGAATTCGGCGCAAGCCCCTCAATGAACGGGCTCAGATTATCGCCCAGCAGGTAGGTATTGCACTGCTCGGCACACTGATGATCTTCGTGTTTTATAATGATATTGTGCGAATCTTTACATCATGAAGCACGATGCGCTGATCTTGTCTTGTGATACCGCAACATCAAATTGCTCAATAGCACTGACCACAGGTGGTTTTGATAATTGTCAGGTTGTTGCGTCTGTTTCGCTAAATTCGGGAATCACCCACTCCAGGCGATTACTCGGGTCAATCGACTGGCTGTTGCATGAGTCGTCCCTTACTCTTGATGATGTGTCTGCCATTGCTGTTGGTCTTGGTCCTGGGAGCTTTACAGGCTTAAGAATCAGTATGGCAACGGCAAAAGGTCTCTGTCAGGGAAGTGATAAACCATTGATAGGAGTTTCATCTCTTGACGCAATCGCTGCTTCAGTTGCCTCAGAAAAATTGATCTGTGCCGTTCTTGATGCCAGGAAAAAGGAAGTCTATGGCTGTTTTTATCGCTGCAGCGGCAAAGACGTCGCTCGCCGCTGCTCTGAACCTTTTGTGCTGCAGCCGGAAGCTTTAGCTCAACAAATCCTTGAACCGGTGGTATTGGTCGGAGACGGTGTTGATGCTTATGCTGCCGTTTGGACTGACGTACTCGGAAATAAATGTGAAAAAGCAACAAATCGACAGAAATTTCCAGCTGCGGATATTATCGGTTTTTTGGCTGCTGAAAAATATTATAACAATGATTTTCTTCCTGTTGATAGTGCCGTACCCGCTTATCTGCGGGCATCTGATGCCGAATTGAGTCTGGTCAGGCCTCCAAAAGAATTCCAGGTAGTGACAGAAGCAAAGACCAAGAACAACAATGATTAAACGGAAACAAACCAGGCAGATCATGGTTGGTAGTGTCCCTGTAGGAGGGGATGCGCCCATTTCTGTTCAATCAATGACCAATACGAGTACTGCCGATGTTTCAAAAACCGTCAGTCAGATCAAACAGCTGGAGAGTGCGGGGTGTGAGTTAATTCGTCTTGCTGTTCCCGATATGGACGCTGCGAAGGCTCTCAGAGAAATCAGGGAGTCTATCTCCATTCCTCTTGTTGGCGACATTCATTTTGATTGGCGCCTGGCTGTTTCTGCCATGGAACATGGAGCCCAGGCAGTCAGAATCAATCCGGGCAACCTGGGTGGTCAAAAAAACCTGAGCAGGGTTGTGGCTGCAGCCAAGCAGCATCACGTGCCTATCAGGGTTGGTGTTAACAGTGGTTCGATAGAAAAAAAATTGTTGCACGATTATGGATACCCAACGCCTGAAAATCCCAAAGCACTTATCGAAAGTGCTTTGAATAATGTCAGAGCGCTCGAGAAACTCGGTTTTTATGAGTTGAAAGTCTCCATTAAATCGGCAGATGTCCTGACAACGATAAATGGTTACCGTAACCTTTCTGCCCTGATTGATTATCCGCTTCATATCGGGGTGACCGAGGCTGGTGGATTGATTGCCGGAACCGTTAAGTCAAGCGTTGCGCTCGGTATCTTGCTCCATGAGGGCATAGGCGATACCTTCAGAATCTCGTTGACCAGAGACCCGGTGGAAGAAATCAGGGTTGGCTATGAATTACTGCGATCGCTGAAGATACGAGAAAGAGGACCTGAGCTTATCTCATGTCCTACTTGTGGCCGCACGAAAATAGACCTGTTCAGCCTAGCCGAAGAAGTTGAGCGATTTATTCAGACCATGGACTCTCCTCTCAAAGTTGCGGTAATGGGGTGTGTAGTTAATGGTCCTGGAGAGGCGCGTGAAGCTGATATTGGCATTGCCGGAGGTCATGGTGTCGGGATCATTTTCAAAAAGGGAGCGCTGTTCAAGAAAGTTGCTGAAGCTGAATTGTTGCCCGTTTTTATGGAGGAATTGAAAAAAATGGAAGCCGAGCGGCGTCAGTCACTGGATCATTGCTAGAAGGTACTCATCTCGAAATAATCGGTTAAGTCATTTTCTCTGGTAAGAATTCTTGTAAAGGTAAAAATGCGATATTCACAAATACTGATTCGGACAAAAAAGGAAACGCCTGCCGAGGCAGAGGTCATCAGTCATAAGCTGATGCTCAGAGCAGGATTCATGAAAAAGTTGACATCAGGTATTTATACCTATCTGCCTTATGGGTTGGCAGCGATCAGAAGAGTGGAAACGATTGTCCGGGAAGAGATGAATCGGGCTGGTGCACAGGAACTGAGCATGCCGATGGTGCAACCCGCAGATCTCTGGAAAGAGAGTGGCCGCTTCAGTAAATATGGCCCGGAACTGCTGCGCTTTCAAGATCGACACAATCGGGAATCGTGCCTTGGCCCAACACATGAGGAAGTTATTACTGATATCGCCAGAATGGAAATTCATTCATATCGTGATCTCCCGGTAAATCTCTATCAGATTCAAACAAAATTCAGGGATGAGATCAGACCGCGATTCGGACTGATGCGGGGGCGGGAGTTCATCATGAAAGATGCCTATTCATTCGATGTAAGTGATGAGATGGCTGAGGTTTCATACCAAAAGATGTACGATGCCTATAACCGCATTTTTGAACGCTGTAATCTTGATTTTCGTTGTGTTGAGGCAGATTCAGGGGCAATTGGCGGCAGTTTTTCCCATGAATTCATGGTTCTGGCCCAAACGGGGGAAGATACAATAGCAGTATGCGATAGTTGCAATTATGCGGCAAATCTCGAAAAGGCAATCGTAGCCGTTTCAGCGGTTGACCACCAGGAGGAAAAAAGAGGTATGGTCAAAGTTGAAACTCCTGGGAAACGAAAGCTGGAAATAGTTTGTGAATTTCTTCGCATAAAACCGGAGAAGCTTGCCAAAACACTTGTCTATATTGCCGATGGGCAGCCTGTTGCCGTGCTTCTAAGGGGTGATCGTGAGCTCGAAGAAGTAAAGCTCAAAAACTATCTTGGTGCAGCTGATATCAGGATGGCAGATGATCAAGAAGTCTATGATGCCACTGGAGTCCCAAGCGGATATCTTGGTCCTATTGGCATTTCGATTCGTCTTCTGGTAGACCGGGAAATAATCGCGCTGACCAATTTTACCGCAGGCGCCAACGAAAAGAATTACCACCTGCAGAATGTCAATGCAGGCATCGACTTCCAGGTCGAAAATGTTGCGGATCTCAGACAGATCACAGAGAGCGACCCATGCCCAACATGCGGTGCTGACATCAGACTGGTTCAGGGCATTGAGGTGGGCCACATTTTTAAGCTGGGCACGTCCTACTCTGAGTCAATGCAGGCGATGTTTCAAGACAGTGAAGGAAATGAGAATCCCCTTGTCATGGGCTGCTATGGAATTGGTGTCAGTCGAGTCGTTGCAGCAGCAATTGAGCAGAATCATGATGAGCATGGGATTATTTTTCCGGTGCCACTGGCTCCTTTCCAGGTCAGCATCCTCAATCTTGGCAACAAAGACAATCAAATCAGTGCAGCAGCTGAAACCATTTATAGACAATTGATTGATGCCGGCATTGAGGCCTTTATCGACGACAGGTCTGAGAGACCTGGTATAAAATTTAAAGATGCTGACCTGCTTGGTTTTCCCTTCAGAGTAACGGTGGGTAAAAGGTATACTGAAGATACTATGGTGGAAGTACGCAGGCGTCGGGATGGTCATACAAAAGAGATACCAATTGACCAGGTAGTTGAGTTGCTGCAGAGATATCTTGACGAGGAATGTAAAGAACGATAATTGTGCTTTTATGACGATGTACGATTCACAATTCAATCCAGCCGGTCTCAAGGTTCTTGCTGCCAATTACCTTCACGACGTTGATCTAACCCCGATTGACAGGGCCTGGGAACTCGCTGTCGATGTCTATCAGGGCGGCAAGCATTTTTCTGGCGAGCCGTACCTGATTCATGTTTTGGAAGTGGCTTCGACCCTTGCCTCCATGCATCTTGATCTGGACACCATCATCTCTGGTCTTCTGCATGGTGTATTGAAAAATGGGATAACCATAGGCGAGCTTGAACGACAATTCGGCAAGGACGTTGCTCATATTGTCAGTGGTTCAACCAAGATTACAAACGTACAATATAACAGTAAACTTGCCAGTCAGGCGGAGAATCTCCGCAAGATGCTGCTTGCCATGGCAGTGGATGTCAGGGTCATTTTAGTCAGGCTTGTAGACCGTTTTCAAGATATGTTTTTGCTCGATCAGGTCAGCCGCCAGAAGCAACGAGAGATCGCACGAGAGACTATGGATCTTTATGCTCCACTGGCAAGCAGACTCGGCATCGACTGGTTGAAAAGACAGCTTGAGGATTTTGCTTTCAAGTTTTTGTTCCCATCAGAATATGAAGATTTGTCTGCAAAGCTGGAAAGTTCCCTTGAAGAACGTCAACGTTATGTAAATGAAGTTATATCGATTCTTTATGACAAGCTGCACGAGGGGGATGTTCGTCCTATTCGAATAACTGGCCGGCCAAAGCATCTCTATTCCATTTACAAAAAGCTGGTGGCTCAAGATATCCCGTTGGAGCGGGTATACGACAAGGTCGCCTTTCGAATTATTATCGATTCGGTCAGAGAATGTTATGAATCTTTAGGGATAATTCATGCGAACTGGTCTCCAGTTCCCGGTCGCATTAAAGATTTTATTTCTGTGCCGAAAACCAATAACTATCAATCGATGCATACCACCGTCATTGGCCCCCGCGACCATTTCATCGAGATTCAGATCCGGACGGAGGAGATGGATCGGGTTGCACAAGAGGGTGTTGCTGCACATTGGGCCTATAAAGAGGGGCAGAAAGT
>JABDPQ010000425.1 GCA_013042695.1 Desulfobacterales bacterium
GGCCTTGAGCTTGGTTTAGAGGATTTTTATCCAATGCGGGCCTTTGGAACGATGAGTGTTCTGGAGAGTGATACGGTACTGGCGATGCAGAACAATCTCTCTGGAACAGTTTTTGGTCCCGGAAAACCTCCTGAGGAAATAAGCGGGTTTTATCGTCTTTCCGAAGCACCATGGACCATGGTGATAATAGCTCCCGGCGACAAGGTGTTGATTCCTATGATTCAGTTCCGTCGTTTCTATTTCTTATCTTTTGCAGGCTGTATTCTCCTGGTCCTGGTGTTCATTCGTATGACCATGAACCGGGTTACTATTGATATCAAAAAAATATCGGTTGCGGCTGACGATCTGGCAAACGGTAAATTTGGTGACCCGCTTGAGGTGGCCACTCGAGACGAGGTTGGCGAACTGACAGGAAATTTTAATAAAATGACGCGCCAGCTCAGACATCGTCTCGAACTCAAGGAAGCCATCAACATAGCACGGGAAGTGCAGCAGAATCTGCTGCCAAGGGAGGGCTATTCCGGGGATCGTATAGAGATCAGCGGTTTCAGTATATATTGTGATGAAACAGGCGGAGACTATTTTGACATCCTCCAGTTTCCTGAAAGTGACGGCAAGGTAGGTGTTGTCGTTGGTGATGTGGTGGGACATGGTGTCGGGGCTGCATTATTGATGACCACAGTACGAGCTCTTGTACGAAGCCGTCTTTCACAGCCCGGAGGCCTCGGTCAGGTAATGAACGATGTTAACAGGCTGCTGTATCAAGATACCGTAAAATCTGGCAGTTTTGTGACGCTTTTTTACCTGGAGTATGATCAGTTCAAGTCCGTTCTGCGTTGGGTGCGCGCGGGTCATGACCCTGCTATAATCTATGCACCAGCCGAGGACTCTTTCTCAGAATTAAAAGGAAAAGGAATGGCTTTGGGCGTTGATCTCGATTGGCGCTATGAGTGCAATGAGATATCTATTGGAGAAGAGACAAAGCTCATTCTAATCGGCAGTGATGGTGTCTGGGAAGTAGAAAACGGCAGCGGAGAACAGTTTGGAAAAGAACGGGTAAAAGAGATATTTGCTGCTCAAAACGGTTCACATCCTGATATAATAGTAAAAAATATCATTGGGAAAATAGCTGCATTCAGGGGTGACACACCCCAGGCCGACGATATAACCCTCGCAGTGATAAAGGTCGGTTGAAAAGCTGTATTTTTGTCTTGTCCAATGAAGTGTTTGCTTGTCACCCGATAAAGTAGAGAAAATAAATAGATGCCACGATGAACACTCCAATCGGTGTTTTTGATTCGGGTTATGGAGGATTGACTGTATTAAAGGAAATGGTCAAGGTAATGCCTGACTATGATTTTTTATATTTAGGCGACAATGCCAGAACTCCTTATGGTACCCGTTCTTTTAATGTGGTTTATGAATATTCATTACAAGCAGTAAAATACCTTTTCAAACAACATTGCCCGCTGATCATTTTCGCCTGTAACACCGCTTCAGCAAAAGCGCTTCGAAATATACAGCAACTGGACTTGCCCACTATTGCCCCCGATCGACGTGTACTCGGAGTAATTCGGCCAAGTGTTGAAAAAGCGGCCGAAATGACTGAAAACGGGCACGTTGGTGTTTTAGGAACAGTTGGCACTATTATCTCGGAATCTTATCCAATTGAGCTTAAAAAGTGGTCTGACCAAAGAGTTATTTCAACGGTTCAGGAAGCCTGTCCCATGTGGGTGCCAATCGTTGAAAACAATGAAATTGATTCAGAAGGAGCAGAGTTTTTCATAAAAAGAAACATTGAAAACATTTTTCAAAAAGATAAGGACCTGGACACACTCATCTTAGGATGCACTCATTATCCGTTACTGCTTAAAATTATAAATAAATATATCCCTGAGCATGTAGAAATTTTAGATCAGGGCCAAATAGTATCCGAAAAGCTTAGCGAATATCTCCAAAAGCACTCCGAACTCGAAAAGCGAATATCTAGAAACGCAAACATCGAATTTCAAACAACTGAATCTGCAGAAACGTTTGAGGAAAAAGCTGCTCTTTTCATGGGGCAACAGCTAAAGGCCGAGACTATTCATTTATAAAATGGTAACGCTGATGCCCGTAAGGTTTGATTTTACAGCATCAGGCAGTCTGATCACTATGCCGATTTATTGGAGCGTGCGTTTGAGCCACTTAACTCGGAGATGATCCGGCGCTAACTTTGTCAGAGTGGCCAGGATGTCAGCAGCACGACTTTGGTCATCCCGCTCCCCCCTGGCATGATAGGAGCGAGCCAGTTTACAGAGTCCGTAGATATTTGCTGGTTCGCGGACAAGGCCTTCTTTCAATGTCTTGATTGCCTTTTCCCACTGCTTTTCCATGAGCAGCAGATAACCGCGGTAAAAGTGTCCAAAGGGGTCTTCAGGACGAAGGCGGACATATCTATCCATCAATTGCAGCGCGGTTTTGTATTGGTAATGTGCATCAACGTGAGCGATGGCTAAATTCCTGAGAACATCCGGATGGTCCTGGTCCAGCTCATCTGCCTTGTTTAGCAGAGTAATACGCTGCTGTCCCATAGAAGTGAGGGTATAGAGTTTGCCAAGTTCAAGCAGAGTTGCAAAGTCATTTCTATTCTTCTCGAGTTGCTGCTCCAGCGTCAGGATCTTTTGGACGGTGCTCTTATCACCGGCGACATCATAGATATCTTCACCTCGTCGGGG
>JABDPQ010000443.1 GCA_013042695.1 Desulfobacterales bacterium
TCTGGAAATGTCTTTATTTCAGTCCGCGACAGTGACAAACCGACCATTGTCCCTATTGCCAAGGAACTGAAGCAGCTGGGATTCAACGTATTTGCCACCAGTGGCACGGCTCGGTTTCTGCAGGAGACCGCCTTAGATTGTCAGCAGATTAATAAGATATCTCAAGGACGTCCTCACATTCTTGATAAGGTGCAAGATCATGACATCGTCTGGATCGTCAACACATCCCTTGGAAAACGTACAACTGAGGACAGTTACCAGATTAGGCGTGCTGCTATTGACCTGCATATCCCATACACAACAACAGCAACAGGTGCAGCAGCCGTGATTAAAGCTATGAAAGAAATTAAGGAACAAACAGTTCGAGTAAAACCTGTACAAAAATTTGCTTGATGACTACAGTTAATTAAGGATAGCGCTCGACATTACGTGAAGATGTTTTAGAGTAAGTTGCTATTACTCTGACTGATAGAAAGGCAATGCTTTTTAGCAATAAAACCGCAATATTAACAATGCAGTACGTGTGACAATCACTGGAGGACTTTTTGAATACTTTCTATAAAAACCTGAGTATGTGGCTGGTCATTGGACTAACCATGATCTTGCTCTTTAACCTGTTCAACAAACCACAAAGCAACGTAAATTCGCTTACCTACAGTGATTTTATGGCCAAGGTTGAGAACAAATCGATCAACCGTGTCAGGATTGATGGAGATGTCATTTCAGGAACATTGCAAGACGGGAAACCATTCAAGACAATATTTCCTCCAAATGATGCTGAACTCATCCCTCTGCTCAGAGAAGCTGGAGTGGATATTATGGTCAAAGAAGGCCAAAAAGAAAATTGGTTCATGACGATTTTCGTTTCCTGGTTTCCTATGCTGCTGCTTATTGGTGTATGGGTCTTTTTCATGCGGCAGATGCAGGGTGGCGGCAAGGGCGGCGCGTTATCCTTTGGCAAAAACCGGGCCCGCTTGATGGAACAGGGAACAAACAAGGTTACCTTCTCTGACGTGGCAGGAATAGATGAAGCCAAAGAAGAGCTTGAGGAAATCATTGATTTTCTTAAAGACCCACACAAATTTACTGTGTTGGGTGGGCGCATCCCGAAAGGGGTCCTGTTGGCTGGGGCACCGGGAACAGGAAAAACATTGCTCGCCAAGGCAATTGCCGGTGAGGCAGACGTCCCATTTTTCACCATTTCTGGTTCAGACTTTGTTGAAATGTTTGTTGGTGTTGGAGCTTCCAGGGTCAGAGACTTGTTCACCCAAGGTAAAAAACATGCACCCTGTATAATTTTTATCGATGAAATTGATGCGGTAGGACGGCACCGTGGCGCGGGACTTGGCGGCGGTCATGATGAGCGCGAACAGACCCTGAATCAGCTGTTGGTAGAAATGGATGGTTTTGAATCCAATGAAGGCGTTATCATCGTTGCTGCAACAAACCGCCCTGACGTCCTTGACCCGGCACTTCTCAGACCAGGAAGATTTGACCGCCAGGTTGTTGTACCAATCCCCGATGTCGGGGGTCGTGAAAAAATTCTCGAGATCTACGGGAAAAAGACCAAAATGGCAGAAAATATCGATTACGAAATTCTTGCCCGCGGTACTCCGGGATTTACAGGTGCAGATTTAGAAAACCTCATTAACGAAGCGGCTTTGATGGCAGCCAGAGAAGGTGCCAAGGAAATCAATCTGGATTTGCTTGAAAAAGCAAAAGACAAGATCATGATGGGGGCCGAGCGTCGCTCGATGATCATCACTGAAAAAGAAAAGGAAGTTACTGCATACCATGAGGCAGGTCATGCTCTTGTGGCCTATCTGCTTCCAGGTACAGACCCGATCCACAAAGTAACCATCATCCCCCGAGGACGAGCGCTTGGGCTTACAATGCAGCTTCCCATCGATGAAAAATATACCCATTCCAAAGGATTTCTGAAGAATTCAATCTGTATTCTCTTTGGTGGCCGTGTTGCAGAACAACTTATTTTCGATGAAATCACCACCGGAGCAGGAAATGATCTCGAGCGGGCAACTGCCCTTGCACGCAAAATGGTCTGCGAGTGGGGCATGAGTGATGAACTCGGACCATTGACCTACGGCAAGAAAGAAGAGCAGATCTTTCTCGGTCGGGAAATCGCCCAGCACCGTGATTTCAGTGAGGAAACTGCCACCCATATTGACCAGGCGGTAAAAGATATCATTCTTGAAGCAAGTGAAAAGGTAAGCGAAATCCTTGAAGGCAATATTGACATTCTCAAGAAAATGGCCGATGAATTGCTTGAAAAGGAAACCATCGTCCTTGACGATATTGTGCGCATTATCAATGAACTTAACCCGGAAGAACAAGCGGCGAAAGAGCAACAGGAGAAAGTTAAGGACCCTCCCACGGCTGACCCTAAACAAGAAGTGGTTTCCGCCATGGAGGATGACGACCTACAAGATGATTCCAGCAAGCAGACAGATAAGGATGTCTCCCTTGATGCAGGCTCTCATCAGGAGCCAGAACCGTCCACATGACAATCGCCACCGCTGTGAGGATCATGGGGATCCTCAATGTAACCCCGGATTCATTCTCTGATGGCGGCTTGTACAACACCAGGCAAACAGCTATTGAACAAGCCCGTCTGCTTATCGAAGCTGGAGCCGACATCATTGACATCGGCGGTGAATCCACCAGACCCTATGCCGAACCGGTAGACATCGAAAATGAGCTGGCCCGCGTCATCCCCGTAATCACAGGGATACGCACATTCTCTGCTATACCCATATCAATCGACACCACAAAGGCTGAAGTAGCAAGGCGAGCCCTGGCTGCAGGTGCCAATATAATTAATGATGTCTCGGCCCTGCGCAATGATCCGGAAATGGCTGATGTGGTGCTAGATAGCGGTGGCGAAGTCATCATTATGCACATGAAGGGCACTCCCGGTACAATGCAGGTTGATCCTCAGTATGACGATGTCATTGAAGAAATCATCTCATTTTTCAAATTGCGCCTGGCAACACTTGATGCCGTTGGAGTAGATCCGGAAAAAGTCATTATCGATCCGGGAATTGGCTTTGGCAAAAAGCTGGAGCATAACCTCACTATTCTTAAACATCTCGAAAGATTCTCAGTTCTAGACCGGCCACTCCTGCTCGGTCACTCCCGCAAACGTTTTCTTGGTGATATTAGCGGATTAGATGCTGCAGACCGCGATATGGTGACGGCGGTTGTTTCGGGGCTCTGTCTGGATCAGAATGTATCTATTTTCAGGGTGCATGATGTGGCCTCAACGAAACATGCCCTCCAGGTCAGTAGAGCAATCCACCAAACGGCCGACCTAAAATTCTCCTAACAATTACTCGAAACACGTTTCGCAGCTTCACTTGGTCAGAAATTTGACGGGTTAAATAAGTGTAGTCAAACCATTTTGACGGCACTATAGAGCTCGGCATGTGGTGATGCTTCTGAACATCAGAAATTGTTTATTACGGCACTTAGAATTTTTTACGTGAGTCCACTAAGACAAGGGCAGGATTTGCAATAGAGGGGCCTCGGCATGATGCTTGCACAGGTCAGGTGGAGAGAGGGAGTGAGAAGAGAAAAGCAACCTGCTTCCACACCATGCAAAGACCCAGTTTTTGGTAATAACAACCTGCAGTGGCGGCACCATGATACGAGATCAGGTGATAAGCTCTTCATGTAGTCTGTTATTACATCAGGCCACGTTTTCACCACTCGTTTTGATCGCCGAGCAGCTCATTTCGGACAACCGCACCTGAGCTATTTTAAATCTGCCTGCCAACCTAAATCTTAATATACGTCTGCAGATCTATCTGGATGCAAGCAGTTTCGTTCCTACTAATAATAATAATCACTGTCAGATCGTCATGCTCGTTTAATCGATCGAGGAGCACAATGGACTGTCATATTCTTGAAGTTTATAGATTTTTCGATTAGCAACGATACACGTCAACTTCATATTTGTATCTTATTCAAAGAGAATGCCGGATGACAGCCAGTAATAGCAGATATAGAGGCCTGCAATAATCAATAGAGCAGCTGATATTTTCTGGACATACGGAACGAAACGACTCAGGGCGCCAACAACGGCGCCCCTCTTGATAAAGGCCATACCAACAGTCAAAAACAGAAGAATTGTGCCAGCACCGAGAATATACCAGACGAACTGGATGAGTCCGGTGAAAAAATCTCCTGAGCTTAGAGAACCACCCACAACAACCAGAAAAATTGGTAAAGTACAACCCATGGAAGTGGCTCCAAAAGCAAGCCCAAAGAGAAAAAAACCCTTAATACTTATTGTTCGAGGATCACCAATACGATTCCCCCATTTCATCAACAAATCAATGGAGAGATAATTGCCAAGCAGCATCCAAATACCAAGAGAAACAAGACCGATACCAACCAGAACAGAGACCCATGGCAGAATGCCAATCAATAGGGAGCCACCTGCAGAAACAATTATGCCAATAACACCAAACAGAAGACCAAAGCCTGCCGTTACCACAAAGCTGATGCCAATTGCCTTGCTCAATCTATAAAACCAGGATCTTTGCTGGAACAGTTTGTCGTCTGCACCCAGATAAAGCGATAAATAAACGGGAAGCATGGCAAAACCACACGGGTTGACCGCAGACACCATTCCGGCGCCAAAAGCGTAACTGACCTGCAGCACCCCTGCCAATTGACTGACTTCTTGACTTATCCAGGCCTGTAAATCCATTAACACTCCTTTCCTCGTTTCATCTCACACGGAGATACCCAGCGATCGCCATAGATCTGCACTGATAAGCAATCAAATCAGTTGCAGGCAATAAATTGTCCATGTGCTGACCAACGATTGACGGTCGAACCGCATTGACATTGGTTTGTCTCGAAATCTCGTCCCATTGAGTAATTTGTACGACCACCCTACAGTATAGCAGCAGGAAATCAAAGGCAACCCACGGCTGCAAAGCCTGAAAATTTTTTACAGTAATCACTCAGCCTTGGCGCCACGCTCTTTCTGCAGTTCATAACATTTAATTATGGTGACAAATTATTTTTTTTCGACCAGAGTCACTTTTTTATTGACTGCAGTCAGTTTTGGATATACATAATCGACTGCAGTCAATTTTAAGGCAGGCGATATGAGTTGAGATTAGAAATCGAACCTGTATGAACTCACAAGCTCAGACATAAAAATCATTTTTCTGTACTGGCAAGAGACATCAATACAAAACAATTATTTAGGTTATGTATTTAAATAGAGAAGAAAAAAAAATCAGCAAACGAAAATGTATCCTCGATGCAGCGATGCGACTCTTTTCCAAAAATGGCTACGAGCAGACAAGTATTGAAGAGCTTGCCAGAGAAGCAGGTATTGGCAAAGGAACAGTCTATAGCTATTTTCAGACAAAAAAAGATATTGTCCGCGCCTTTTGTGAAGATGAGCTTGAATACACCAGAAGTGAGATTACCGCCAAAACAAACCCGGACTCTCCGCTGAAAGATCAATTAATGATCATCTTTATGGCAGAATTCAGGCATGTTACCAGAAACAGCGAATTTGGCAGGCTATATCTGCAGGAGAAGGTTTTTCCGCGAGAGCATCATTCCCAGGAAGATCTTGAAATTCAAAACAGATATTTCGAGATGCTCTACCCAATATATGAAAAGGCGCAGAAGCGCGGTGAATTGAGCAGTGATCTTGAGCTATTGCATATATCGGGACATTTCTATGCCCTCTACCTTCTTGTGGTTTCATGTTGGTACAACGGCATGATTCCTACCGAAGAAATTGCCGCTTCAATGGAACTCTTGCTTCTTCAGACTATCGATGGTCTCAAACCTCAGACAAATTAATTGGATGACGCCAATGATAACAGAATATCAAAAACCAGAGACGATGAGAGGCAAAATCGTATTTTTCTTCTGGTACAACTTGCCCCGATTCGTCTTCCTTGCCATGATGGCGCTGATCTTAATCTTATTTTTTTCAATCTCTGAAAAATATTCAGATATTAAAGCTGATCAGGAAACAGCCATCAAACAGGAGAGGCCGCCGATTAATACGGTTGTCATGGAGGTTGTCCCGACGACCATCAGTAATCGCATAAACCTACCGGGCGCGGTTGAATCATGGACAAATCTTGAGCTGATTTCCAAAATCGCCGGATCCATTGATGAAGTATTAGTCAAGGAAGGGGATGCGATAAAAAAAGATGACGTTATTGCCCGCATTGAGTCCGATGACTATCGCATCGCTCTGGAACGAGCCCGGGCAGCATACAAACTTGCCAAAGCCGACTATGAAAGGGACAAATCTGTTTATGCAAAAGGGGTAATTCCCACGGCTGAGCTTGATGCCCGCGAAACAAATATGCAGACAGCCAAAGCAGATCTTGACAACGCCGAACTTATGTTTGCGCGCTGTACCATTACAGCCCCCATGGATGGCGTGGTCAGGCGTTTGGATGCTAAGATAG
>JABDPQ010000444.1 GCA_013042695.1 Desulfobacterales bacterium
GCACCTCAGCAACTTCACCATCATAACGAATTGGGTGATTTACTAATGTCATTGGCGTACCTTTGGCGCTTTTGGTGAGAATAAAATTTCGATTGTGCTGGACCTGAGGATCATTTACGACGTCTTGGTAATCATTTATCGGCGCACACCATACTTTTAAAGGGAGCAGGGTATTCATTATCTTTTCAACCGATAGATGCTTGAGTCTCCGAGATATAATCTCTGCGATATCTTCCCGGTAATCGAACAAATCTTTATTGATAAACTCTTTGAGATCTGCGATTTCCAGTGCATCCGCGAGCACGTTTAAATCACAGTGGGAAATTGCCACATGACCCCTCAGAGCTGCATATATTCCGTAGGGTGCTGAGTTATACCATCCGCCAATAGCCTCTGGGGAAAGCAGGGAGTCCTGGTAATCACTATTAAAGTAACTGACGAATGATTCCATTTGCAGGTTGATTGAGGCGGACATCAGATCCACATCAACAAAGCATCCATTGCCCGTGCGCTGACGGCGAATCAACGCGCCGAGAATACCCAGTGCATAGAGTGCGGCACCATGATGATCGGCAGCAGAAACGCCAACAGGCCTTGGACCACTTGTCCGTGTTCCGGTAATCATTGCAAGTCCAGAAAGTGCCTGAATCAGAAGATCCTGTCCCGGTCTCTTTGCCTCAGGCCCGGTGGAGCCAAAACCAGTTGCCGCTGCATAAATGAGTTTGGGGTTACGGCGCGATAAACGGTTGTAGCCCAGTCCCAGTCTGTCCATCACTCCTGGTCGGAAGTTCTCGGTAACTACATCAGCACCTCTTGTAAGTGCCAAGGCAATTTCGGCACCCTTTTCATGTTTGAGGTTAACGGCGATATTTCTCTTATTTCGGCCTCCTACATGAAAGGAAGACCCCTCTCCGTCTATATAGCTTTTTGCTCCGCCAAAGCGGCGCTGAAAACCGCCTTCGAGTGCTTCTATGCAAATGACATCGGCACCCATGTCGGCAAGCATCTGAATGCCGACAGGCCCCATTAGAAAATGATTGAAACTGATAACGCGAATTCCATCGAGAAGATCGAGCATCTATGACTCCTTGATTTACCGCTATTACGGCAAATGTCTTTTGCCTGGTAGCTGGCAGCTGTTACTCTTGCCAGTTTTCTATTACCTCTCTTGCCGCCCTGAAGGCATCTATGCCTGCTGGGACGCCGCAATATACCGCAGATTGCAGCAATACTTCTTGAATCTCCTCTATCGTGCAGCCGTTTCTCAGCGCTCCGCGTACGTGTGCCTTAAGTTCAGTTGGAGCTTTAAGGGCAGCCAAGGTGGCAATTGTTATCAGGCTGCGTGTTCTGTTGGAAATGGCATCTCGGGTCCATATCTCACCCCAACAGTTCTCCGTTACCAGCTCTTGCAATGGCTGAGTGAAAGCGGTAGCGGCTTCGAGTGCTTTGTCCACATATTCATCTCCCAGTACTTCTCGTCTTACAGCCATGCCCTTATCATATTTTTCATTTCTCATGTTGAAAATCCTCCATTAGAAAAAAGTAGCGATAGTTATGTGTGAACGTGTATGATTCGGTCTATCCGACAGCTTAGTCTATCGTCCGTTTTTAAGCCAGTTTTGGCTGGCTTGACTACTGAATGCATCCTAGTGTTTTGAACACGATATAAGAGACAAGGTTGAATGATTGTTAATACGTATTGGCAGTGTTTGCAATCTATGCTCATCCAGGCGTAACTCGCTCGAAGCAAATTGGAACCATGACGGTTGATGAGTATAGGTGGCATACTCATCAAAAAACTTCTATCAGGACAAACAATGAAAGGTATACACGTAACGAAATATGGTGGTGCCGACGTCTTGCAATATCTGGATTTGCCCGACCCGGTTCCAGAGGCACATCAGGTGCTCATCAAGGTCAAAGGAGCAAGTGTTAATTTCGCTGATATTAAGGCTCGATCGGGTAAGTATCATTTGGGTAAAAAGCCGCCTTATATACCTGGTATAGATGTTGCCGGTATTGTTTTAGATATTGGCCAGAATGTAAAAGATATCAAGATAGGAGATCACGTCATCGCTTTTCCAGCCTCTGGTTCGTATGCTGAAAAAACAGTTGCCAACGAAAACCTTACGTTTGTCATCCCCGAATCAATAAATTTTGAATCTGCTGCAGCATGTCCCATAGTTGCCGGAACCGTGACGCACATGTTAAACCGCATAGCCCAAATAAATGATAAGGAGATAATTCTTATCCATGCCGCGGGCGGGGGAGTTGGTTCGACTGCCGTGCAGCTGGCAAAAAATCTCGGTATTCCAAAAATTATTGGATCAATAGGCAGTCTATGGAAGGAAAAACACGTGAAAGAAATCGGTGCTGATGCCGTAATTAATTATGCAGATGCAGGTTATGCAAAGCAAATAGAGCATCTGACAGATGGCAAAGGGGTGGATGTCATCTTAAACCCTATTGGTGGACGGACTATTGAGCAGGATTTGCAATCATTGGCACCATTTGGGCGACTGATACTTTATGGCAAACTCAGTGATGAGAATACCAGGATTCCACCGGGGGAATTATACACTACCAATAAGTCTGTCATTGGATTTAGCTTTGGACACTACAGGCGCTTCAGGCCAGAATTGGTGAATGAGACAATGACTGAGGTCATTAATTTGCTTGCCGAAAAACGCTTCAATATCAAAATAGGGGAAAAATTCGCCTTAGAACAAGCATCAGTTGCTCACCGCCATATAGATGAACGGAAAACCATTGGCAAGGTCTTATTAATTCCAGAAATTTTTTGATATATAATATCTTGAACAGTCTACCTGGAAAGATTATTCTATTGTGCACTAAATACTAGATTTATTAAGATAAAAATATAATTCTACTCTAATGAAAGACCTGCCAGCCAAGAAAAAAGGATTTGCTCGGATAGTGGCAGCTTTTTTTTACTCCCTGTCCGGTCTTCGCACTGCCTTTGAAAACGAGGCAGCTTTCAGACAGGAACTGCTTCTCTTTTTTGTATTGCTTCCTATACTGTTTTTTTTGCCTGTCAGCGGACATTTAAAATCTCTATTATTGATCGTTAATACCATAGTGCTCATTGTTGAACTGCTTAATTCCGGAATTGAAGCAGTTGTTGACATGACCGCCCCTGAATATCACTCGCTGGCAAAACGGGCAAAGGACATGGGAAGTGCAGCCGTCCTGATCAGTCTTGTTTTAGCAGCAATCCTCTGGATATATGCATTTGTGAAGGCGATGAGTGGCCCAGGAGTATAGGTTTTTTTTGGTTGCATTTCACTATTGCTCATTCATCCTCCCTTTCAAGCCTGTAAAGTATATAGTAGTTTCTGCTGCTTGTTCTGAGTAAAAATTGTGACTGGTGTTCCTAGCACATATTTGCTGCTGAGTAATCTGAAATCTTTTCCCAACTGAAAACTCATCCGACTTGCATGGCCAATGCTTTAATATTGACAATTGCCCATTTATAAACTAAAAAGGACTTACCGGTAAAACTGGTAAGGCCAATTTTAGATGCGTGTTGTTTCCTAACAATCCAAAAAAGTACAGCAGATTTAACGCACCAGGCATAGTCGCATTATCATTTCAAACGGAGGTCTCACATGAAGCTCTGCTTTAATGCAGGTCCGGAACCGATGGAGGAATATTTTACCTTTGCCCATGAAAACGGTTTTCCCTGGATGGAATTAAGCTGCAATAATCCTAATAACTTCCTTGATAAATGGAATCCCGAGCGGATTGATAACGTCAAGCGATTACGAGATAAGTATGGCCTGCGATACGGCCTCCACTCTGCTTCTTTTGTCAACGCAGCAGAAATTGAACCAATAGTTAAAGTAGCAGCTCAAGAGCATTTGATCAAATATGTTCAATTGGCCCACGACCTTGGAGCAGAATATATCGTGCTCCATTTCGGCTACCACTTCAGTCTCTTCATGGATGAGGTTTTTCGTTGTCTTATAGATACCTATAAGCCGGTTGTCGAACTTGCTGAAAAATATGAGCTGCCCATCGGTATCGAAAACATGAACAAGATGCATGAGGATTGTGAAGTAGCTTACCTGGGTGTTACCCCGGAAGAACTCTCCCGAGTATTTGATGCCATACCGTCAGACTATTTTGGACTGACTCTGGACATCGCCCATGCCAATTTGCTTCCCGGTGGATCAGATCCCTTTATTGATGCATTCTCCGACAGAATTATCAGTACCCATGTCAGCGACAATGATCTCGTTCTTGATCACCATCTTCCGGTAGGCGAGGGTAAGATCGATTTTAAGCAAACCTTTAAGAGACTGATCGAAATCGACTTCAAAGGAACATTAAATATCGAACTGCCTCGCAGCAACGAGGACCGACTGCTGAGTAAAAAGCGCTTGGAACCGATTCTGGAGGAGCTAGGAGTCCTTGAAACAGCTTTAAAACCATAGTGGAATTGCTCACCAGATAGTAACGACAATAACCAATAACGGCGCTATGTTCTCATTTGATAAAATGCCCCAAGTCAAGTTCAAGAGCAAAGGGGC